>DAOWMJ010000069.1 GCA_030643145.1 Candidatus Latescibacterota bacterium
CAAACCTACCCATATATTCTTTCTCATTCTGGCACCCTCAGACAGAGAAGCTGAAACCTATCTTGAATTGCTGAGTAGCCTATCAATCCTTATTAAAAACCCGGACAAACTCAAAAAGTTACACGAGGTAAAAGATTTTTCAAGCTTGAAAGTTCTATTTGGAGGTACGGAAACTTGAAGAAAAATTCCAGATTCTTAATAGCTCTGCAGGACCTTGACATAATGATAAGTGAAATAAAGAACAAATCTAATGCCAGGGAACTAAAAGAGATGGGGTTTGAACTATCAGGACTAAAAGAATTGGAAAAAGCCCGTTCAGAACTGGCTGAACAGATTTCTCCAGCCATTCTTAATCGCTATGAAAAACTTACCTTACACTACAAAATCGCAATATTACCTATAACCGGAGATAAATGCCTGGGTTGTTTTGTCAGACTTCCAACATCCTTCTTTTCACCAACCACCTCAGTTGAACTTATAACGTGTGAAAACTGCGGGAGAATGCTGTATATCCCCTGATCATAAATTCTTCTCATGAATTATCAATAAAGCCATTCTGACACGAATACTTTCTATTGCTCCATTATCATCTTTTTTAATAAAAATTCTTGCACCTTCCAACTTCTTAGTGTAAAATCATTTGTCGTGTAATAATCTTTAACTGGCAAGGAATATGGAAGATGGCAGACGGGTCTAAAGAAGAAAAAAAATCCCGTTTTCTTATACACAGCAGCATAGATAATTATCATCCATGGCGCGGTTATAAATCGACTGACCTTTTGAACGGCAACGATTATCTATTATTCTCTCTACAGCTCCCGAAAAATCTTTCAATTTCTCTCGCGGATCTAAATATGCGAGGGCGTCTATTCTCAAATATTAATCGGGGAATTCTCCCAATACTCTCCCTTGAAAAAAATAAAAAAGAAATCTTTTTTCTATTGCCGAATTTCAGTTTTAAACCTTTGACAGACTATCTGAATGAAAGTACAAGCGATAAATCACTTGAACTTCTTAAAAATCTTGTAAGGACATTGATCCTCAGTTGGAATATGGGTCTCTATTTCCATAATCTTACTCCAGAATCAATTATATTTGTAGATGAATCTCCCAGAATTCTTCCTACGGCTTACCTCCTTCCCGCAATGATTATGGACCTGATATCAAATACCGGGGACGAAAATATAAACAAAGAACATCCCCTATTTAAAGATTTAAACGATATGGGTAAATTGTTTGTAATATTCTCCAACTATCTCAAACCGGGGGATTCAAATAAATGCGGAAAAATTTCAGAAACTCTGCAAATATTATCCGCTGATACAACCCCGGAGATCTTCTTTAAAACCATCGAATCAGTCAAATCGTTCCTTGGCATTAAAGAAGGGATTAAAATCCTCCCGGTCAGCGGTGGATCCCTGGTTACTCCCTCCACCAAAATCAAAGACAAACTCAAAGAAACAGTACTCGGGTTCTCATCTAATAATCAACAACTTATGATCTTAAAAGGTGATAACGGTGACGGTAAAAGTTGTATGTTAGAAATTGCCCGGAGATTGTTTCTTTCCGAAGCTGATTTTAAAGGCAACATTCTGAGTCATAGCCAAATATTTTCTGACAAAAGAGATGTTGAAGCTTTACAGAGAGAGAAGATTGACTGCGTTTTCATCGATGATCATGTACACGACCCTCTTCTTTCGGGCCAGATCGTGTGCAAAATACTCGAATTCATTAAAAAGGGAATGCCTGTTGTTTGTATCTCTGGAGAAAACACCCCTGATATCTTTATTCAATCGACAAAAAAAGAGTGCGAAAGAAAAGGTTTCCCTATCCGCGAAATCATACTCCCTTCTCCAGGAAAAACAGATAAGATAGCTCTTTTTTCCAAACGACTGGCTGCAAACAATAAAACAGAATTAAATAATCAAATAGACATGAACCAGGCAAAACTTTCTCTTCTACCTTACTTACACATGGGAGCAAAACAGGAACCGGGGGGTAATTTATCTCTTTCCGAACTTCTTGAACCCCTGGATAGATCAGTGCTGAATTTCATCGCTGTATTTAGATTCGAAATCCCGCTGATGATCCTGCAAAAAGTCTATTTAACAACAAGAGATGAATTCTATAAATCGCTTCAGCATCTTATTAATCTTGGTATGATCAATATTTCAGTTGGCAAATCCAGTCTCTCGAAGGGTGATTTTTGCTTACTTTTTACTTTAAGCAGCCGGAGTTTACTAAATAATGTTCTCGACTCAATTCCCGCTGATAGAAAAAACCAACTTCATTCGAATATCGCTTTTATTTTGAAGGAATACTCAAATATTCCATCGACTTACATCCTTTATCATCTGGCATGCAGTGGTAATAAGACTGAAGCTGCCGCGAGGTACTACAACACATTCCGGCGTTTTCTGGGAGAAAAACAGGCCGGCGCTATAACCTGCCTTTATGAAAACTTTATCCAAACCGGACTCGACGCTTATCTTCCTTTGGAGATGTATTCAAAATTACTTATTGAAATAGGAAGTTTCTATTCTTTATCCGGCCAATTAACTAAAGCGGAAGGTTTCTTCAAAAGCTGCAGAAAAAAAATCAACAAAGCAAATCAATCGCACAAATTAAGAGCTATAATTGTTGAAGCTATAAGAAAAGAATGTGAAATATATGAAAAAAGGGGGAGGTTTCTCAAGGCGGAGACCCTACTTAAAAAAGCGATTAACTTTCACCAGGAACATATTACCGTCAAGGAACATTCAAAACTGATAAATGACCTAGCTTGGATATATTACCGTCTGGGACAATTTGATAAGTCATGGGAAAACTGTCTTGCTGTTCAGAAGAATCTCGACAAGAAACAATACCCCAGCGAACTCGCCCAATCATACAATCTTATGGGAACCATAAACTGGAATAGAAGCAAATACGAAGAGGCGATCATGTGTCACACAAAATGTCTGAACATCAGGGAGGAAAACAATGACACAGCAGGATTAGCTTCCAGTTTTAACAATCTCGGCCTAGTTTACCGTTCTACGGGAAGGATAAAAGAAGCAATCGAATGCTTTACCAAAAGCATGAAAATAAAACAGAAAAATAACAACATACCCGGCTTAGCGGCTACTCACCTGAACATTTCATTAACCTATCTCGATATTGAAGACTTTGAGAAAGCTGAAATCAATTGCGAAATCTCCTGTAACTTTGCCGAAGAAACGGGCAATCAACAAATTCTGGCGGAGACCTATGGAACAATGGGAGACATCAGTTATCTCAAAGAGGATTATGAAATGGCTGCCAACTACTATTCTCGTGATTTGCGCATCTGTCAGAAAACAAAATCGGTCCGTGAAGAAGCGGTTGTACTGCGCCGTCTGGGACAACTTAACCTCGCAACCGGTCAAACAAATAAAACAAAAGAACTTCTTGAAAAAGCAAGGAAACTCAATTTAAAGATCGGATCCCACCTTGAAACAGCACTGCTTAACTGCCTTGAAGGAAAACTGAAAATCAAAACCGGAAAAAGGGACGAAGGCATAGCGAAGCTTGAGGGGGTCAGCGTAGAACTCTCCCTTCTCGGAAAAAAGAATACTGCCGCTAAAATATTCGCTGAACTTGGCGAACTTTATTTGAAAGAAAATAACGAAGTTCTAGCACGCGAATACCTCTTACGTTCAACTTCACTAACAGGCAGGAATGAAGCTTTTTCCAGCCGTATACTAAAACTGCAGGAGAGCCTTGACCTTATATACAATTCTGAACAGACCAAATCAGAAAAAGATTCAGATAATTACAAAACACTTTGCAGGCTTATTTCCATGTTTCGCACAACACAAGACACGGAGAAATTGTACAATACAATTATAGAAACAGCTCTTAAAACAACAAAATCGGAGAGAGGACTTATCGCTTTAAGAGACAACCAAACTAAATCATATAGAATTCTAGCTTCAACCAGCGATTTTATACCCGGAGAACAGATAGAAGATATCAATATTATCTCAATTCTAAATATCGCCGGGCACCTTGGATACCCGCTTGACACAATACAAATCAACATCCCGCTTAATAAAGTAAGCGACGAATTTATTGAAAAATATCCTAGAATTATATGTATTCCTCTTAAAGTAAATCATGAAATAAAAGGCTGCCTATATCTTGATTCAACAAAATCGAGGATCCCGCACGCTAGCGGCCAAAGAAGATTAATGCTCGCGTTAACTCAACAATTTGCTATCGGGCTTGAAAAAGCTTTTCTTACAGATATCATTTCTTCCTCCGAAAAAATACAAACACAAAAGATAATCAAAACCCCCGAAAGAAACAAAAATTACGAAAACATTATCAGAATATCATCATCCATGCGTTTAGTTTGCGAACTGATAGACGGTATTAAAGAAATGGATACAACTGTTCTTTTAACTGGGGAGAGCGGCACAGGAAAGGATCTGATAGCAAAAACTATTCATTACTCCAGCATTCGCCGCAATTCTCCTCTTCATACAATAAACTGCTCCGCGCTACCCAGAGAATTGTTGGAAAGTGAACTGTTCGGACACGAAAAAGGAGCCTTTACCGGAGCTCATAAACAGAAAATCGGACATTTCGAATCTGCCGGCGATGGAACTATCTTCCTTAATGAAATCGGTGATTTACCCCTGTCTCTCCAACCAAAATTACTTCACGTTCTTGAAGAAAGAATCTTTTTCAGGGTTGGAGGAACCAAAAAGATAGAAACAAAAGCGAGAATAGTAACTGCCACTAATAAAAATCTGCTCGAACTTGTTAAACAAGGTTTGTTCAGAGAAGATCTCTACTACCGTATAAACATCTTCCCAATAAAAATGCCCTCCTTAAAAGATAGAAGAGAGGATATAAAACCTCTCTGCGATCATTTTATAGAACTCTATTGCAAGCTCTACAATATGCCCGTAAAGAAATTTTCCCCGGAAGCTATGATGTATCTTGAAAAATACCCATGGCCGGGTAATGTAAGACAATTAGAAAGCATAATTATAAGACTTATTATTGTTTCCGGCCAAGAAACAATTACAGATCACGATCTACCTAAAAATATTTTTAACTATTCCAACGCCTTACATGCTGGAATATCATCTACAATAGATGAAACAATAAAGGTCCTCCTTGACAACATGAATTACTCGCCAAACGATCCTATCCTTCCTAAAATCGAAGGATCAATAATTAAAAAAATCGTGGAAATGACTAAAGATAAAACAAAAGCAGCTTCAATCCTGGGGATTTCAAAACCAACATTGTATTCCCGACTTAAAAAATATGAAAAGAAAAATTAAAAAAGAAAATTCCGTACTTTTAAAAATATCTTCAATAGTTTTTATTGCCCTTCTAGCGATCTATATTCCTTTAAAAGTCTATATCTCCCATTCTGAGAATGATCCTGTCATCCGGGAGCAGGTTGTTCTTACAATCTTTGTAACTCATAACATCTGGTGTTCTCATGAATTCTCCGGGGAAAGGGTACCCTTCACAGAAACAGAATATTCTAACTCCAGCTCCGATGAATCCGGAAACACGGAGGGAAACAGCCCACGGGCAGAAACCCTATTTGATTTTATTAAATCAGCCATGGAGAAAGAGCATGCATTGCTTGTTGATTTATGCGGAATCAGCTGCTGCAAGGCAAACAAATATTCGGGGTTGCCATTTTACAAGGAGGCTCAACTCCTGAAATATGACGCCATAGCAGCCGGATTGCCTCATGTTACTAAAAACTTTTATGATTCAATAAAGTTAGATTATTCATCCCTTCCCTTTACATCGGTAAATATTATTAATAATAATGGCAAAACAATTTTAGATAGATGGATAATAAAAGAAACAGAAGGGCTAAATTCCAAAACCGGGAAAATGGTAAAAATCAAAATCGGGGTCTTCAGCGTTAGCTTCGCGGATTCTGCTTCCGGTCAGAATTCACAGGAATTTCATAACATCATCAATCCTAAAATTGCATCTTTAGAAGCTGTGACCAAAATGAAAAATGAAATGTGTGATCTTATAATAGCGCTTTCGCGGACAAGCCCGGAAAAGAGCGTTGATCTGGCTACATCGGTTTCCGGTATCGATCTTGTAATCAACGCTTCAGAATCAGACGTACTCCCGCTATGCCGGCCAGTTCACAACTTATATATTCTTAATATTGCAGAAAACAGTCCATCTCTGCAGGAAATAAATATTAGACTTACTGAAGATTCTTTAACGGTAATACCACACAAGCAGCGGCACGCAAGATAGGACTTTATCATAAAATCAGGGAGGAAAGTTTTGCTACGCACAACTCTTCAAAACTATCTCGACGATAAACTGAATATCAATGATTTTCCGGACGATTCTTCACTTAACGGCCTTCAGGTAGAAGGCTCACAAAGAGTATCAAAAATCACACTGGCTGTTGATGCCTGTGACCTGTCAATAAAAAAAGCTGTAAAAAACAGATCCGATATGATAATCGTTCACCATGGACTCTTCTGGGGCGGGCGGGAGCCTATAACAGGAATCATAAAACACCGATTAGCCATTCTTTTGAAAAACGAGATATCTCTTTACGCTGCACATCTCCCCCTTGATTTCCACCCGGAGATTGGAAACAACATCCAACTGGCATCTTTGCTAAAATTGAATGAGATATCTTCGTTTGGCAACTATCAGGGCAAGGAAATAGGCATCTGTGGAAAACTCCCGCGCCCTATTTCCACTAACGGACTCTCAAGAAAGATCAGCAAAATACTCAAAACACACGTGGGAACACATTCTTTTGGACCCTCCAGAATAAAAAAACTGGCTATAGTTTCGGGAGATGGCGCCCGGCTTGCTACTGAAGCGGCAAAAATCGGATGTGACGCGCTTCTAACAGGCGAGACATCTCACGCGATATACCACCCATCGCGCGAGGCTGGAATAACACTTTTCTACGCGGGGCATTATGTCACTGAAACATTAGGAGTCAAAGCCGTAGGGAAATTACTGGAGAAAGAATTTAATCTTAAAACCATATTCGTAGATATTCCAACAGGGCTTTGAGGTTGATAGAGAGACACGTACTAATTAAAACTGAAAATAAAAAACTTTGTGATGCACTCAAGGAAATGAGTAATGTGTTCTTTAATGTTTTTTCCCGAAACAAAATTGCGGCAGTATCCGTAAACAATTATACACAGGCACTGATCTGCATGCATAGCCTACCGGTTGACGATCGGAACTAAATAAATTGAGTCTGCGGCTCAACCGATTTATGTTGTGGGAAAAATATATTGTTTGCGAAATCGTCCCCAAGCAATATGCTATCATAGAAATTAGCCGTTCCATTAATGAAAAGGAGATGAGATGAGTTACAAAAAGATCCAAATGTTAATTGAGGGACACGTACCAATTAAAACCGGGAATAAAAACTTAGCACTTATATTTATCCCAATTATAGCTATAGTTCTATCAGCAACAACGCTACAAGCGATTCCCGGAGATTTACTTATTACTCCTGATCTTCGAAGTGATATCTTTACATATCGTTTCGTCAGCGAAACGGACGATGCTTCAGCCCTGTTTGTAAATCCGGCCGGGCTTGGGGTCAGAAAAAATGGATCAACCATTATCAGGGGATCCTATGAATTTAACAGATTAAACGAGATTACACTGGGGTTTTCAGGACCGAAAATTGGTCTGGGTTATACTGGTATAGATAACGATATTTATCAATCACGCACTTACCATCTCGGGTTCGGCAGTAGACTATTCCCGGGGGTCTATATTGGTAGTTCTTACCTTTGGCATCATTCAAATCTGGAGTTAAACAGATCCCCATTTGCAATGGATATAGGTTTTCTCGCCAGGCCACACCATTATATCTCAATCGGCGGTGTCTGGAAAAATACAAACCGAAGCAGATTCAATGGCAATCGCCTTGAAGATACTTTTACGGGAGGAATATCTTTCAGGCCTCTGACTGAAAGGATCACAATTTCCGGCCAAGCTGAAGTTTCTGAAGGATCCGGGCCAAGCTGGCAATTCGGGGGTAGCTTTAATCTACTTCCAGGACTTGAACTTTTCGGCTCATACATAAATGATTTTTCATTAGAGAAAGACGAAAATTACGAGGAATTCTCGGCGGGTATAGCGTTGACTTTCGGTTCAGTTACTACAAGGGGAGCAACACGTTCACGCATTAATGGAAATTTTGACTACGCGCGCAATTCCTTCGCAATAGAAAAGGCTTTAGCGTATAGAAAAGATGCCCTTATTTACCAACATAGTTTCTCGGAAATCACATTTGGAGGAAACTACAAGGATGAAGGGGGAAAATTTCAACTTATTGGAAATAGATGCAGTAACCTTCATTCTATCCTTGGAATGCTTGAAAGTGTGAGAACGGATGAGGATATCGATGGACTCCTTATTAAAATAAAGAGCTTAGCCGGTGGATTTATCGGGCCCGTAAACGCCAACCTCTATGAAATCAGACAGGCTATAGAGAAAATCAGTGACTCGGGTAAACCTGTAGTCGCGTACCTTATAAACGCGAGTGCGCCCGAGCTCTATCTGGCTTCAGCGGCAGATAAAATCGTGGTTCCAGATCAAGCCTTGGTTGGAATGATTGGTGTATCTCTGGAAATTAGCCGCATGAAGAGGATGTTTGAAAAACTTGGAATTGAATGGGATCATACAACCGCCGGAGATTATAAATCAACCTTCCATACATTATATACAGACACTTCGGCAACTGTCCAGAAAGAAGAGTTGCAGGGACTTGTAGATGAGGCACACAGACTGCTGATAGATGCAATTGCGGAGGGGAGAGGAATTGATCCGGATAAAATGAACCAGCTCGCGGACGGTCGGCTTTTTACAAAGGAAGAAGCCCTTGAGAACAATCTGATTGATGTTGTGGGCTGGGAAAAGGCAGCGAGAACAGAACTTGGAAAACTTGCGGGACTTTCCAACCCTGAAAAACTCGTGACAAAACCGTTCATTAACAGGAAATACTGGAACAAACGCTGGACACCTCCTCCAGCAATAGCAGTTGTAGGAGCCTACGGAAGTATAATGCCCGGCAAAAGCAGCCTTAGCCCAATTACCGGCGGACGGACAATGGGATCCGAATCGGTTGCTAAATCACTCAAAGCAGCATCTAAGTATCCAGGCGTTAAAGTAATTGTTTTCAGGGTTGACAGCGGAGGAGGATCCGCGCTGGCCAGCGATGAAATATTATATGAAATAAAACGTATTCAAAGGGAAGAGAAAATACCTGTTATTGTGTCGATGTCCAACATTGCCGGTTCGGGAGGATACTGGATATCGATGTATGCCGATAAAATTTTTGCCGATCCATTTACTATTACTGGCAGCATAGGGGTAGTAATGATGAAACCAGTCTTGAAACAACTCTATGAAAAGATCGGGGTCACACATGAAACTTATAAATCCGGAAA
>DAOWMJ010000093.1 GCA_030643145.1 Candidatus Latescibacterota bacterium
GACGCAGGGTTAATGCCCTCGAGTATGTGCTGATACCAGATCTGCAATCGACGATAAAGGGTATTGAAAGAAAACTAAGTGAAAATGAAAGAGCTACACAAACCCGTCTTATGAAAATAAAAGAGATGGTACAGTAATCAAATGTGACAATTCTCTTTTTCCTTTTGCTTTTGTCAATTGAGGAATTAGTATGTAGTGTTATATATAGGCCAAAGGAGTAGTACTCTGTATATTTGAGGGATGATTTGGAAAAGATTTTTCCAGATATATTCCAAATTGATTGACACGTAAGTTCCCGCTAATTATATTCACGGTGACGGGTTACTTAGAGAGCTAGAGACCACACCTGACAGAATCTCCAAGCAGGTTGGAATGAAAAATAAATATGAATCAAGATTGAGGGCGTCAAGAGCGAATCAGTTAAGGAGTGACAAAATGAATACCCGTTCTTGTTCAGCGGAGTTAATCGTAATAGTTATTGTTTTTCTGGTTTTGCTGTTTTCCTGTTCAGAGACCTTTGCCGCGACAGGAATTTTGGCCGGTAAAATAGTTGACAAGAATACAGGAGAACCACTCGCCTGGGTTAATATTATCTTTGGCGATGGATATGGCGGCTTTACCTTTGAAGATGGGACATTCAAGATTAACGGCCCCGCCGGTAAATATAAGGTGAAAGTGATGATGATGGGATATAAAATGCAGGAATTGGAGGGAGTCGTTATTAACGCCGGGCAGACAACAAAAATCGATTTCTTTTTAGAAACGACTATTGTTGATCAAACGGAGGAAATTATTGTTGAGGCGGGAAGGAAGCAGATTGACGTGAAGAGCAGTGATGTTCGTCACGCGGTTACCAATGATGAACTCAAGGATCTTCCTGTTGACAACATCGAAGAAGCGCTTGCTCTCAAAACGGGTATTATAAAAACCGGAGATGAACTTCATGTGCGTGGTGGGCGTGGGAGTGAAGTCAGCTATTTGATTGACGGAGTGCCCGTAAACGATCCCCTTGGAGGCGGCAAGATTTCAGTTGGCCTGATGGGGGCTTCCGAAAGTGAAATTATTACTGGCGGTATGAGCGCGGAGTATGGGAATGCCCAATCCGCTGTTGTTAACATTAGTACGCGCGAAGGAGGCAAGACATACGAAGGCCAGGTTCGTTATATGACCGACGATTTTGGTAGAAAAGATAAAACTTACACTAATTATGACAGACTTAGCATAGGTTTCGGTGGGCCCACTCCAATCAATGATATGACATTCTACGTGGCAGGGGAGCTCGAGTTTAGCGATGGTGAGTATTGGGCGAATATTCAGAGAGAAGAACATACATTAATGAATGATTTTTTCAAATTTTCAGATAGAGCTTATCATAAGTATAATGTACAGGGAAAATTGGCATATAAAGTAAAATCAAACATGAAATTGGTTGGGGAGGCTATTTATACTCAGTCCAGAAGCAATGCTTTCGGGGGGGGATACGCTAACAACTGGGATGTTCAGGGTTATGTTCAGAAGGTCTATCGTTTTATGACTCTTAAGAGATATTCCGGCGATTTGTTTAACGACCCTCCTTCAGACGCCCGTGATTTCAACTGGGTTGTAAGTGTTTATAAAGGCCCCTGGTTTGACAGTGAACCTCAGAGAGTGTATGAATATAGAGATGATATTGAATGGCGGAAAAAGTATCTTTATCCGGTTAGAGTATTTTCAAAGGTAACAGCCGGAGATATTGAAAACCCGCAAATTTATACTCTGAGTTATGAAAACTTTTATGTCAGGGTTGTGGATGATGTATATGGTAATGAAGTAGAAATTATTTGGGATGAGGCGGTACTCGATCAAGATGGCAGAGTTGAAACTTACGAGAGCAAGGTGCTCTTTGAGGGGTTCCGGAATCCTGACTCGAAATTCAGTCATTTCAGAGATGACTCAAGCTATGTGGATTTTAATTCAGCGGAAAGAATGGGCACCAATGAAAATAAGAGTTTGCATGTAAAATTCGCCTTGAGTCATAATATTACAGATGACATATTTTACTCGATAAAAACTAGTCGCGCCTATTTTTATAGCTTTAGTTCAGTTGACGGGCAGGATCCGGAAGATTTTACGACAGGTGGTCAACCTCTTGTTTTACCCGGCGGAATTTTCAACGCGAGGGGTGAATCAAATACTGTTTGGTATACGGATCCTAACAATCCTTATTATGTTACTTGCTATGATGCTCCTTTCTACATGAATAGAAATACTACGGTTTACACGGTGAAAGGAGATATAACATCGAAGCGGTGGGAGGGGCACACTACAAAAGCCGGGGTACAGTTTTTATATAATGATATAGATGAATTTACCCTCTATTATCCGGGCAGCTTGCGCTGGCTTGAAGAAGAGGGACGATATATGCAAGGCCAAAGCAAGAATGATTTCCACAATTATAATCCTGAAGGATCTTTATATTTTCAGGATAAATGGGAATACAAAGGGATGGTTGTGAATGCCGGCATCAGGCTCGATTTATTTTCTCCGGGTAACTCTACGGAGATTGAGATAGTCAGTAGCGGGATAGATTATACGGTTGACAGATTGAAATATCAGATCAGTCCGAGGCTTGGGTTTGCATTCCCGATTACGGATAAAGACAAATTCCATTTTCATTATGGCAGGTTTACGCAGTGGCCATCAAGAGCGTACCTTTTCCATTCACAGGATATGGTGGCAGGCGCGGGAACTATTGGGAATCCTAATCTCGATGAACAGTTGACTATTTCTTATCAGGCAGGGATTTCACACCAGTTCAGCGAGACAGTTGCCGGAGAGTTTGTTGTGTTTAACAAGGATATTTATGGGTTAGTTTCTTCAACTCGTGTAACTGACGAGGATCTTGGCGTTACAGGGTATAGGCGTATTAATAGGGCTTATGCCAGTTCAAGGGGACTTGAGATGAATGTCTCAAAACGGATGAGTTATCATTTCGCGGGAGAGATTTCGTATACATATTCATTCGCGGATGGCGTTGCGTCTGATGCCGATTTTGGAGTAACAGCAGAAGGGTTATCTCATTTACCTACGCAGGAAATGCCGCTGAGGTGGGATCAGCGCCATACTCTTAACATTAGATTGACCCTTAATGATGAGAATAAATGGGGTTCGACAATTGTCTATTCTTTTGGAAGTGGTCTTCCATGGACTCCTTATGACAGGTGGGCGAGAAAGCAAGATCCGACAGCTGAGAACTCCGAAAGGCACAAACAAACTCATAACGTGAGTTTGCAAGGAAGAAAGATGTTCGATATATATGGTCAAGAGCTTACATTCTATTTTGAGGGCAGGAATTTGCTCAATCAAGATATTCTCCAAATTATTGCCCCTGGAGTTTTTCCGGGGATGGTTAACGCTGTTATGGATGGCGGGTCTTATTATACGGAGACGGGAGAAACCGGGGGAGCTTACCTGCAGGATATAAATGATGATGGCCTGGAGGATTTTAACTCGGTAAATGATCCGACGGTTTGGGCTTCACGCAGACAGTGGCGAATCGGGTTTGGTTTCGAGTTTTAAAAACGCTTATATATTTATATGGAGGTTCCGTATGGTTCGCAAAGGATTTCTTCTAGCAGCAGTCATGGTGATGTTTGTTACCTTGATTTCTCAAATGGCGAATGCGAGACCCCGAAACGATGATTGGATTGGGGAGCTCAAAGAAATGGAGAAGATGTGGGTCTTTGATGGGTCAGGCATTCATAACGTGGGGAATCTTCAGTTACATGTTACAAATTGGGGTTGTTTTGGATCCTATCCCGGCTCTAATTTTCCGACACGTGATTTTCCTTCCGCTCAGTGGCCTGCTAACAGCGGAGTAGAATATCTTTATATAGCGGGATTATGGGTCGGGGCAAAAAAAGGCGGAATGGCCGCTGTTTCAACAGCCGCCTACCAAAGAGAATTTCAGCCTCCGGGCATAAGTTCTCCGGACGGGGGTATCTCGATAATTTATGGAGCAAATTCGAACTCAGCGGGGGGTTCTAGATTTCCGCGTCCCGCGGATGACGATAAAGATGGTTTTGTAGATGAAGACTGTCTGGATGGAAAAGATAATGATGGCGATGGGAAGATAGATGAGGATTTCGCGGGAATAAGTAATCAGATGTTCGCGACCTGGTATACGGACGATCAGGAAAATTCCACGAGTATGTATCCTGATCATATTCCTCTGGGGCTTTATGTGCATCAGGAAAGTTATCAATGGGAGGATAAACAGTATTCTAATTTTGTGGGGATAGATTACAAAATTATTCATTACACTGGGAGTACCAGCCTCGATAATGTATATGTGGGGTTTTTCGCGGATGGTGATGCCGGTGACCTGGAGACTGATAATTACTGGAAGGATGATTGTACAGGGTATTCTCATGCTGTTGTTTGCACCAAAAAGGGAGATACTCCCTACCCGGTTATTGTTGATGTTGCGTATTTTTACGATAAAGATGGCGACGAAGGGAGTGTGCTGGGATATTTGGGCATTGTATTTCTGGGACATAAGACAGATCCTACCGGTTTCACGGCTCCAAAGATTGTGGGGCTTACCTCTTACCAGGCTTTTTCGGGATCGCAACCCTTTGAAGATGGCGGAGATCCAACAAAGGATTCAGAGCGTTATCAGCTTATGAGTGCGGGCCAGATGGATAAAAACCAAGATGTGCCAAGGGATTATCGGATGCTGATGGCAACCGGCCCGTTTGACGCGTTAATGCCTGGAGACACACTGACCCTTCAGGTAGCGGTAGCTATCGGAGATGGGTTAGGCGGATTGTTATCATCAGCTGCCAGCGCCGTGATTACATATGAAGGTAACTGGTTTGATATGGATGGAAATCCGGAAACAGGGCTGGATGGCAGAGAGACTCAGATACCGGGGCCGATAAGTATGGATCCCGATACTTGTGATGACATTTCGGAAACTGTATCGGCTGGTAAAGACGAATATGTTTGGATTAATCTGGATTGCTCAAAAGAGGATTGGTTGTTCACGGAAGGACAAAGGCTAGGTTGTACTTCGGGTCGTAAAGAAGATTATATGACCGGTACCGCGGGTCCGGGTGGAAATGGCAGGGAAACACAGATTACATGGCTGGTTGGAACAGCTCCCCCGCCTCCATATATTAGAATTGTTCCCGGACATAATAAGACGACTCTGTACTGGGATAATTTTAGCGAGGAAGCGCTTGATGTGAGTACCCTTGCTAAAGACTTTGCGGGGTTCCGTGTGTGGCGCGCGGATGGGTGGCATCGTCCAGTTGGAACAACGGCGGAAAGCGGTCCCTCCAAGGAGTTATGGAAGTTGATATTAGAAAGGGATTATGCAGGCGATGGATTTGGACAAGACAGGGAATATCGTATGCCTTATTCAGAAGGCGGATTATTATATGAACCTCTGCAGGGTTTAAATGATAAGGAAAAGTTTATCAGTATGTTTGAAGAGAATCTGTATTATTTTCCCCTCGATCCAGTCCCATGTCCTCCGGGGTTGTCTGCCGTGGAATGTGATACTATAGAAGCACTTGCCAGATATAATCTGAATTTTAGCGGCGGTAAAAGATATTATAAATATATAGACAACGAAGTAAAAAATGGACAGTACTATTTTTATTCTGTCAGTGCGTTTGACTATACGAATAAGTATGGTGAACCGTCGAGTAACTTTATGCTTACAACACCACTCTCCAAATTTGGTTCAGGAGATGATAGTAGGAGCGGCCAGATATTTGTAGTCCCTAATCCAGTGACTCTGGAATCAGTTCAACCTTGGCAACTAGGGCAGAACATGGATGATCCGTCCGGAATCAAACTTGAATTTCGGAGACTTCCTAACTGTGTGAATACAATTAGAATTTATACTTTATCTGGAGACCTTGTTGAGACCATTTTGCACGATGGAAAAAGTGGGACGGCAGTATGGAATCTTATTTCCAGAAATGGACAAGATGTAATAAGCGGGGTTTACCTGTATTCCGTGGAACCCCATAACACAAATTACAATACGTTTGTTGGAAAGTTTGTAGTTATCAAATAAGTGTCATTTTAGGAGGTCTGGGAATGAAAGGCAAACATTTACTTACAGGGATTGCTGCAGCTGTTATTTTTCTGGCGGCATTTCCCTTAGTTGTATATGGGACTTCACCATTCGAAAAAGTTGGAACATATTCCGCTCAATTTCTAAAAGTTGGGGTGTCGGCACGCGCGACAGGTATGGGTGGTGCGTTTACTGCCATAGCGGATGATGCTTCCGCTCTCTATTGGAATCCTGCCGGCCTCGTGGAACTGGAGCGAACTGAAGTAACTCTGAATTCAGTATCGTGGCCTGCTGATATAGATCTCTATTTCGTTGGTACGGTTTTTAGGACCCCTTATCTTCCTGGAACTTTTGGGATTTCGGCAAGAGCATTAACTATGGATCCTCAGATAGTCAGGACAATCTACAGTCCTGAGGGGACGAACAGATATTTTGATGCCGGGTCGATGTCTTATGGTTTATCATATGCAAAATATTTTACAGATAGATTTTCTGCCGGAATTACAGCACATTTTCTTCATATGGGACTTGCCGATCGAAGCGTGCAATCGCTTTCATTTGATTTTGGGCTTCTTTACAGGATTGGTATTCGTGGTATGACATTGGGAATGATGGTTCAGAGCTTTGGTAGCGAGTTTACATTCGACGAGCGTTCTTCCAAGCTGCCAACTGTATTCCGTGTCGGCCTTGCTATGGATCTTTTAAGACATGGAACTCATATTCTGACCGCTTCATCGGAATTTTCCCACCCTTCTGACAATGCCGAGAGGATGAATGTCGGAGCGGAGTATTCATTTAATCAGTTTTTCTTTGTTCGTGGAGGGTATAATATCAATTATGATAGCCAGGGGATGGCTTGGGGTTTGGGGTTCAAGATAGATTCAAGTCAAACTTCTGATATCAGATTTGATTATTCGTGGCAGGATCTGCGTTATCTGGGTTATTGCAACAGGGTTAGTCTTGGGTTCAGTTATTAATTATTTGCTAACTCTTTAATAAGAACTCTTTGTGTCAATCCGAAAGATCTATCAAATGATCGTATACGATGAGATTGTCGCTGGTTTTGGTTTCAATCGAATCGGATTCTTACTTCCTTTCAAGATATTGGCGTGTGTATGATATTAAGTTCTGTTACCTTTGTTGTGATCTATGAATTATGGAATAACTAAGGTCAATTTTTGGTTGACAATGCTTAATATATAATTTATTTTACTTCAGTTATTAAGGATGATTAATCAGTTTGTTATTTTGGAGTTAATGGTAATTAGCTTAAAGATTAGATTAGCAAGTTGAATTTCAGTAACATTGTTAAGCAGCTACAGTTTAATGCGTTAACTGTGATTTGCAGAAGGAGCGAGGAATATGAGGAATAAGTTTATGGCGAAAGTGATGTTGTTTGTTTTGATCCCGGTTTTTCTGGTTATTGTTCCTGTCGCGATCTGTTCTCAGGAGGCGCAAGAGAAAGTTGACGCTGAGGTAACTATGCAATCCGAGATGGATTCATTGGTTACTGCTAGAGATGATTCTGCTGTTGTAGCCAGGGACCTTGCTGATATGTCTGAGAGGAAAAGGTTGGGACCAATTCTTTATAACCTGAGCAATAGTGGGATTGGAGAAAAATATATTAAGGGGGGCAGCTTTATGCATGCCCTTCTTTTGGCTTCTATAATTGGTTTTGTCTTTATTATTGAAAGGTTTGTAACCCTTTCGAGAGCCAGGGTTAATGTTCGGAAGCTTTTGAACAGTGTTCTCAATGCCATGCGTTCTGAAGGGATTGAGGGGGCTATGAAGGTCTGCGAAGGAACAAAGGGGCCGATTGCCGCTGTTATGCATGCCGGGCTTTTACGTAGTGATCGAGGGCCTGATGCGGTTAA
>DAOWMJ010000054.1 GCA_030643145.1 Candidatus Latescibacterota bacterium
AATGCTCTGTAATTTTCAGGATCTTTCGCTGTCGCGTTATAGTAATATTTAACCGCTTTTTCAACATCGTGATTTTCCCGGGCGAGTTCACCGATAATATATTCACTTCTTCCTTCTCGAAGGGGAAGAGATAACAGCTTCTGCTCGGCGGCGTTTGAGGATGAGTTTACAATTATTATTGGTATCAGATGAATTAACCCTGATATCGTAACAAGGAGTGAGATTTTGTAGAAATGGGACATGTCGGGCAATTTCTTTAACTTCGCGACAAAATATAATGAAAATGCCGGGGCGGTAGTAAATAAGAGAGACCATTGTATTCCTCCATCTACAGAACCGCTTCCTGAAATAATAAGGAGTATAGCTGAGATAACGGTTATTGAAAGTAACGTATTTAGCCTGTCCGGTTTTATGCCGCGGTTTTTCTTCAGTAATGTTGAAATAAGTAGAAAGAGGGCTGCCAAAAAAACCGGACCTATGATAATAGCGCTATTAACTATATTAAGCAGTGATTCGGCAAAATTCCATTGATGAAACGAAGAGGTAATAAATGGTGTTATATATTTTGTGGGGCCGGCGGCATCTGATATCATAGGGCAAATTGTTTCACTTATAATCCACACTATTATAAGCATGCCGGAAGCTTTAATGGCTTGCGGCCTTTTGTCTTTTGAAAAAAAGTCGGAGAAGGCAATATATATAAATCCCGGTAATAGATAGACGGCCGAAGGGTGAGAAAAGAGAGCAAGTAACAATAATAAGGCTGACGGTATAAGAGATCCGTTAGTCTTTATATATTTGATTGTTGATATGATGTACAGGAATGAGAAAAGAACCGCGATTGGAATATTGCCCCCACCGCCAAAGAATATGGAAAAACAGCCGTTTGAAACAAACAAAAGTGTTAATAGAGTTCTTCCATAGTGTCTTTTCTCAAAAATAATTCCAGTTACGTAATAAGCGCCCGCGAGAAAGAAAAGGCCTGAAATTATACTTGTAAGGCTCAGTGAAACTGTGCTGTTAACAAGGAAGATACTGTTCGTCATGCGATAGAACAGTTGATTGATTAAGGTAGCGATAAAAGAGCCCGGAAGATTTATTTTGCCCTGGGTTATTGCTTTTGCTGTTGAGTGCAAATCTCCGTACAGGGGTTGTTTAAACCTGAAAACCCACATCAGAATCGCGCAAATTGATAAGATGAGAAGAAAATAGAGTGGTTTATTGAGAGAAGGGCTGGAAATGGGTTTTTTAATAAATTCTGAAGGCTTTGAACTGATAAATATCAGGGAAAAAAGCGATAATAGAACCAAAGCGGGAAGAGAAATGAGAGACCACCAGCTTGCGCTCCACAGGTTGGCAGGCCAAAGGAATGAAGCCAGCAATATCAAAGTAATAAAGATAAAATGAGCGGCAGTTATCAGAATATACATAATTTATTCTTTCATATCCGGAGTGGTTCTCAATTCATTCTCAGAGTTTCCTATGATAAGGGCGCAGGAGCAGTCCCCTGTAATATTAACGACAGTTCTGCACATATCCAGCAGCCGGTCAACCCCAAGGATAAGCGCGATTCCCTCAAGAGGAACCCCGATAGTTTCAAGAACCATGGCGAGTGTTATTATGCCGATTCCCGGAACTCCGGCGGCTCCTATAGAAGCCAGCGTGGCCATAAGGACAATTGTAAGTTGATCTGTGAATCCGAGCCCTATTCCATAAACCTGAGCTATAAATATCGCGGCGACCCCCTGATAGAGCGCGGTCCCATCCATGTTGATTGTAGCGCCTAGAGGGAGTACGAAGCTTGAAACATTTTCTGAAATACCAAGATTTTCTTCGCAGCATTCTATTGTGACGGGTAGTGTGGCGTTGCTGGAAGAGGTGGAAAAGGCTATTAACTGGGCCGGTCTTATCTTTTTCATGAATTCAATTGGGTTAACATCGGAAAAGAGTCGAATTGCCGTAAAATAGGTCAGAAAAACATGAATTCCCAGGCCGACAATAACAATAATCGAATATTTAAGAAGGGAAATGAGAATATCGGCTCCGAATTTTCCCACAACGACAGCGATTAGGGCGAAAACACCCAGGGGCGCAATTTTCATCACGATATGCACGGTTTTCATCATCGCTTCACTCAGGGATTCAAAGAAGTTGATAAGTGGCTTTCCCTTGTTTCCAGGAATCATCGTCGAGGCGATTCCGAGAAGGATGGCGAAAAAGATAATCTGGAGCATATTGGCTTCAACCAGGCTTTCAATGGGATTGCCCGGGACTATATGGACAATAGTGTCAATGATATCCGGTTTGTTGGCGGCGATATCTATTTTTTCAGCCGCTACTGTTTTTTGGGAAGCCATGAGTTTCTCTTTTGTCGCCTCATCTATACTATTTCCAGGTGTGAAAATATTACCCAGTATTAGTCCGATCGATATAGCTATTGCTGTGGTGCAGAGATAATATCCTATTGTCTTTGCTCCTATCCGGCTGAGTTTCCTGATATCCCCTAGACTCGCGGTACCGACGAAGAGAGAAGAAAAGACCAGGGGTACGACAATCATGCGAATAAGACGTAGAAAGATATCTCCCACAGGTTCAATGAGATCTACTCTGGGGCCTAGAATCAAACCCGCGGGAATACCTGCCAGTAATCCAAAAAGTATTTTAGTGTGAAGTTGGGTATCAAGTAATTTTTTAAATATTCTCACAGTGATTTCCTATATTCATAAATATTTTAAGCATATCTACACTTTTCTTCCTGTGCAGTAAATTAAATATAGCTTATCTAAAGGTATAAATAAAAGTAATTGAAGAACAACTAAAATTACACACAAAAATTTGCATTACTTTTTTTAGCAGGTTGGGTTTTTAAACATTTTGGCCCGAACTGTGCATTCTATTACCTTTTTGGTGATCGGATTTTACTTGCGTTCTTATAAAAATCCTGAAAGTATGGATTTATAAAAAGAATTTTAAATATCTGAACTTAATAAAATTGAATGTGAGGTTAAAATGTTGGTTAATGATTTACTTAGAGAAACGGCCGCGCGATTTCCAGAGAAAAAAGCGGTATGGTATAATGGTGAATCAAAGACTTATTCTGAAATTCTGAACCTGTCCAGGAAGATTAGCGGCTATCTTCAAAAGCATAATATTCAGAGGGGAGACAGGGTAGCCATACTTATTGAAAATTCTCATGATCATATTATTACATATTTTGGAGTTCTGTCGGCAGGTTGTGTGGCGGTGAGCCTCAATACACAGACTACTACCGACGCGTTAATTTATCTTTTGAATAACAGTGATGCCAAGGTGATTATTACAACGGGAAAATATAAAAAAGAATTACTGCCGGCTCTAAAGAAATGCCCGGAAATAAAAGAAGTTATTATCGATCAAGAAAATCTTTCCGACTATCAGAAAATTGGTCACTGCAATGCAGTTACATTGGCCGAGGTGTATGACGGCGATACCGCCTTGCAGGATGTGCGGTCTATTGATATTGATCTCGCGGAGATAGTCTATACATCAGGGAGTACCGGAACGCCAAAGGGTGTGATGCTTTCACATTTAAATCTGGTCAGCAATATGGTCTCAATTGTACGTTACATGCATCTGACTGAAAATGATCGCGTTATGGTTGTTTTGCCCTTCTATTATATTTACGGAAAATCGCTTCTTCTGACGCATTTTCTCGTGGGCGGTTCAGTTGTAATCGATAATAATTTTGTCTTTCCTAATCAAGTGCTGGCGACTATGAAGGAACAGAAAGTAACAGGATTAGCGGGGGTCCCGTCAACCTTTATGATTCTTCTTGATCGAACTACCGTTCGTAAATACTCTTTTGATTCACTGCGATATGTTATGCAGGCGGGAGGGGCAATGGCTCCCTCTGTTCAGAAAGAGGTAAAGGAAGTTTTTTCCCCCGCCAAACTGTATGTTATGTACGGAGCCACCGAAGCTGCTCCCAGGCTGTCTTATCTGGAACCTGAACGGCTAGATGACAAGCTTGGCTCTATTGGTAAGCCTATTGACAATGTTGATTTGTTACTGGTTGACGAAAAAGGAAATTCGATTCCCCCGGGTCAGATGGGAGAAATCGCCGCGCGCGGATCCAATATAATGCAGGGTTACTGGAAGGACCCTGAAGGAACAGATGAGGTGTTGCGTAATGGGTTGTATTATACCGGTGATCTCGCTAAAATTGATGACGAGGGTTTCTTCTTTATAGTGGGAAGAAGCAAGGATATTATAAAAGTCAAAGGTTTTCGAGTTAGCGCCAAGGAGATTGAAGAAAAGATTCTAGAGTTAGATGAAGTACATGAAACAGCTGTTATAGGTGTGGAGGATAATATATTGGGTGAGGCTATCAAGGCCTATATTGTTCCTCGATCAGAGGGTGATAATGACAAGGATATGATTGATCAATATCTTCGAAAGAATTTGCCGCAGTTTAAGCTTCCCAAGTATATAGAATTCAGGAAAGAACTTCCGAAGAATAAATCAGGCAAAATATTAAAACAAAAATTGAAAGAAGAATTAAGCAAGAATGAATAAACATATTGGGATCATTTCTCTTTTTATAGCTTTGTTGTTGACTATTGTTACAACAGGGTGTTCTTCCGGCGAACCCGCTTACGAAAGGCTAAGAGAGAGAATGGTCCGTGAGCAGATAATGGCAAGGGGAATAACAGATTCGCTTGTTATTTCTTCAATGCTGGAGGTTAAAAGGCATCTTTTTGTTCCTTTCCGTTTTAAAATGAATGCCTATGTTGATAGTCCCCTTCCGATAGGATCTGATCAGACGATTTCCCAACCCTATATTGTGGCGCTTATGACCTCTTTACTTAATCTAAGGGAGGGGGGGAGGGTCTTTGAGGTTGGGACGGGATCCGGGTATCAGGCGGCTGTTTTGGCCAATATAGCTGATTCTGTTTTTAGTGTAGAAATTCTTCCTGAACTTGCGGAAAGAGCGAAAGCGCTGCTTGATTCTCTGGGTTACGGCAATGTCATAATACGCTCAGGTGACGGATATGACGGTTGGCCGGCGAAGGCTCCATTTGACGCGATTATCGTAACTGCTGCGGCGCCCAGCATTCCACACAAATTTGTTAAACAACTTCGCGCGGGCGGGAGGTTGGTCATCCCTGTCGGGGATTTTATGCAGCATTTGAATGTCTATGAGAAGAGAGATGAAGAACTAAAATTGCTTGATTCCTTTCCGGTAAGATTTGTGCCGATGACGGGGAAGATAAGGGATTGATTGTCTTATGAAGAAGGAAGAATTTGAAGGAATAAGGGATTGGTTTGACCTGTATGTTCAAACTTTCAAAGTGACGGGCTATGGCGGGCTTAAGAATATAATTCTAAAAGAGAAACACTCGCGGAGGGTAAGCAAAGAGGCTGTTGAGCTCGGAAGGGAGCTTGGAGTTGATCAGGAGGGGCTTTATCTGGTTGAGGCTATAGGACTTCTACATGATGTGGGAAGATTTGAGCAATTTGTCAGATATGGAACATTTGTAGACGCCAGATCGGTTAATCATGCCGAATTTGGTGTTGAAATTCTTAAAAACAGGGGGATTCTCGATGGGATGACACCTGAGGAGCGGGATATTATTCTTTATGCGATATCTAATCACAGCAGACTGCATTTGCCGAAAGATGAACGTAAAAATTCCCTGTTCTATTTAAAGTTACTTAGGGATGCAGACAAACTGGATATATGGAGAGTGATGATTAATTATTATTCCCATGAGGATCAGGCGCCTAATGAGGCTGTAGCTCTCGATTTGCCCGATACCGAAGGGGTATCTTTCGAAATCTTAAACGATCTTCACGAAGGGAAAACTGTAAGATCTTCAGAATTGAAGAATCAGAATGATTTCAAACTGCTTCAAATCAGCTGGATATATGATATTAATTTTTCTTGCGCTATCAGACGTGTATTGGAAAGAAGTTATATTGAAAGCATACGTTTCTTTCTGCCGGAAAATAGCGAGATAGACGATGTTGTTTCCGAAGCCCTCTCCCGGGCAAGAGCCAGACAATAGAGGCACCCCTATTTTATAGCAAGTGTTGCTCTTAAAACCAGCGTTGTATTCTATTTCAGGCTTGGATATGTTATCTGGAATCTGAATTTATAGTACAGGTAGGTCAGCAGCACAATTACTGACAGGCATGGGAGGTAGAATCTGAAGAGGATTCCCGCGACGACGGAAAAGATTAATGTTGAAGTCTTGGCAGGGAACAGGATTCTGCTTTGAGAAAGATGTGCTGTTTTTGTCAATACCGGAACAGAATAGAAGGGGAGAGAAAGCAGCGTTGCGTATAATGCTGGTTTGTTGTTAACAATGAGAGCTGTAATAACCGCGAGGCTCATAAGGATTACTGAAATTATTACTCCCTCGCGTTGTCCCAGCGCTACTCCGCTTGTTTTAAGGTTATTTTTTCTGTCACCTTCGGTATCCGCGAGGGTTGTCATAAGATGAACGGAAGCGACAGCAAAGGGATATGGAAGTAGAATCTCCCACCCCGTGATCTGACAACCCGTGGCTATCCACCCGGCGAATGTATTCAGAATTCCGTTTCCAACCGCGTTTGACGCTACGTCAAGGACTGGCCGCTTTTTAAATCTGATCGGTTCGATAGAATAAGCCAGCCCGAGCAGAAGGCTAAGGAGGAGGATGATAATAAACCCTTTGGATAAAAAGAGAATTGCGGAAAAGAATGAAATAGTTAGAAGAATAATCGCTTCAATCAATGCGGCCTTGACGGAGATTATTTCGCGCGGAATCAGGAAGAGCTTGTTGTTTGCTAGATCGGTTTCTTTGTCCGTGATCTGGTTAATTATATAGACTGCTCCTATGAGGGCTGTAAATGATAAAATTCCATAGAGGAGATTTATAATTATTATTGAATTTTCTGTTGTATTCTGTCCGTGATAAGCCCCGAGCAGAAAAAATGTCGATACCGGGATCAGAATCATTGGCCGCGGGAGGAAGAAATAGTCGAACCATAAAGGCTTTTTATTTCCGGCGAGCCCCAACTTTCCTATTCCTCGATCCATGAGATCATGTGACGTTTGAGTTTGTTGGTTGTTGTTCTGGGAAACTCCTGATCTCTTATCTGGAAATCAACTATTCGCTTGTAAGAGGGAAAATTTCCGGATATTTCCTCTATTTGTGTGGAAATAACCGATTTTATTCTATCTTCAGTAAGAGGTTTTTCAATTTCTTCGGAGGTGTCAAGAACGTCATAATTAGGAACTATGATTGCCGCAATACGGATGTTCCCCCGTTTATCCTCAGTTTTGGCTATTACACTTTCAAGAATATATTTGTTTTTATTGAGGATTGATTCGATTTCATCGGGATATATGTTTTCCCCGCCGGAAGTTACGATCATCGATTTCTTCCTGCCCATGATTGTTATAAAACCGTCCGAATCCATTTTCCCGAGATCGCCGGTGAAAAGGCGCCCATTTCTTAAAACATCCTTTGTGGCTTCGGGATTGTTGAAATATTCCTTCATCACATTTTCTCCTGTGACTACTATTTCTCCGATACCTTCTTCGTTCGGGTTGTATATTTCGACATCAACACCGGGCAGGGGAGGGCCTACAGTGCCAAAGACTGATTTTCCGGGGGGATTTATGCTAACAACCGGGGAGGCTTCGGTGAGGCCGTATCCCTGAACAATGGGCATACCGGCTGAAATTAATGTTTCTTCTATATCGGGGCGTAGCGGGGCGGCTCCGCTTACGCATAGCTTGATATTGTTCAGGCCTGATGTTTTTACCGCTTTAAGGGGTGTGCCAGTTTTACCGAATAAGCGGGAAACTCCCGATTTGATCCTGCCTATAAGGCGTGAGACAAATCTTCCTTCGACAGGGTTTTTACTGGTACTGATATGCAGAAATTCCATCAGATGTTCAAGAAGAAGTGGGACAACAACGATGACGTTAATATTTTCTTCCATTATGTCCTGCAGGATAATGTTGGGTTTAAGAGAACGGCTGAAAACAACAGTTGAACCGTATGTGAATGACGAGAGAAAAACGCATGTGGTCGTGAATGTGTGGTAAAGCGGAAGGATACAAAGGAAATTGTCATCGCTTAGCAGGGGCGCCCTTTTTCTGATGGAGTCAAGATCGGAAATGATATTTTTGTGAAGTAACACCGCGCCTTTAGGCTGTCCGGTAGTCCCGGAGGTGTAGCAGATAGCCGCGGTATCGTCAGCTGATATCTCGGTTTTTCGCTGGAAAAAGATTGATTCTCCGTCGTTTATTGATTTTTTCCCCTTTGCCATGATTTCGCCGATGGTTATTGGAGATGTATCTGAATCTGTTTCACCGATTAATATTACCTTTACCCCATCGAGATGCATTCCATCTACGGAGGCGTTGTAGATTTTTGGTGAAGTGACAAGAAATTTTGCTTCAGAGTGCAGAAGAAGATGACGGATTTCATTCTCTTTCAATGTTGGATCTATCGGTACGATGATACTGCGGCAGGAGGTAACAGCTCCGTAAACCAGCGTCCATTCAGGAGAGTTTTCAGCAATAAGAATGACTTTGTCATCTTTATGGAGTCCGTCGAGTATCATCCCTGTACCAAGGAAAGATACGAGACGGCTAAATTCCTTGTATGAAATTGCCTGATAACCCCACGAATGGCGTTTTTTTAGAGCCTTCTTTTCTCCCCATCTTTTGGCGCTGTATTCAAAAAGATCCGAAAGTGTTTTAATGCCCTTATCTTTGAGGGATTCCAGTTTGAATTCTTCCTGTATATTTTTCATTTAATTACTCTCCTCAAATTGTATTTTGATTAACATCCATGCGACTGTCGATGTTCCCCAGAATAGCATGAGAGAATTAATCCAGGCAAATGATTTTTCTCTCCAGTTCTTTCTTTTTGCGCGATTACCATATCTGCCGGTGATCCCGCGATTTATCATACTGAGTTCTGGCCTCTTTATTTTCCGCCGGATAGCCGATCGCTATTAGACTTAAAACACCAATATTGTCTGGAATTGAGAGGATCTTTTTTATCGAGGATACTCTCTCTTCACGCGGGTGGCATCCGAGCCAGCACGCCCCAAGATCAAGCGCGGCGGCGGCTATAAGGATATTCTCAGTTACCGCGCTACAGTCCTGTATCCAGTAATCCGGAGAGACATTGGTATCCCCGCAGACAGCTATCGCGGCAGTTGCTTGAAAAAGCATTTTACCGTATGGATGCGCTTCAGCGAGCCTATTGAGTGTTTCTCTTTCTGTTATTGTGACAAGATGCCATGGTTTTATGTTTCTGCTCGACGGCGCCGCCATACCGGACTCGATTATTTTGTTTAGTTTTTCTTCTTCAACTTCTTGTTCTTTAAATTTTCTGATGCTCCTTCTCGCGAAAATAATATCGATAGACATAGTTTTTCTCTCCTGTTTCTTCAGGGGTTAAGGGATCTTTGTCTTAATGCTTCATAGAGCAGGACAGCTCCCGCCGCAGATACGTTGAGTGAATCCACATCCCCTTTCATCGGTATACTAATGATGTAATCTGACGCGTCAAACCATTTTTTACTTATTCCTTTGTTTTCACTGCCCGCAATAATAGCGCATGGAAGAGTAAGATCAATATCGGTATAAATAAGGTTTGAGTCCGGCGAAGAAGTAATTATTTTTATCTTTCTTTCCTTAAACCATGCTATCGTTTCGTCAGCGGCGGCTTTTGCTGTGGGAACAGTAAAGACGGCGCCAAGGCTGGAACGGATGATATTAGGGTTAAAGAGGTCTGTTTTTAACTCGCTTGCAATAAGTGCGGAAACCCCCGCGCCGTCGGCTGTTCTCAGCAGAGCCCCGATATTTCCGGGTTTTTCTATGTTGTCAACAACAAGATAAACCGGATTATCATCTTCGGAAAGATCTTCAAGTTTTAATTCACGCGGGGTTCCTACCGCGATAAGCCCGCCTGTTGTGCTTCTGTAGGCTATCTTGCCAAAGACATGTTCGGATACTGTAATTAATTCACAATCCAGCCTCTTGAGGCTTTCAAGAAGCGAAAGCCCTTCTTCTCCTTCTATTATCTGCATGCAGCAGTATACATATTTAAGAGGAATTCCGGCCCGGATTGCCGCTCTGATCTCACGAATTCCTTCTATAGAAGTAAGACCGGATTTATCGCGTTCATGCTTTTTACGGAGCAGAATTATTGATTTTATCCC
>DAOWMJ010000167.1 GCA_030643145.1 Candidatus Latescibacterota bacterium
GCCAACTTCTTTGGCGGCTTTATAGTAACTGGCGATATCATATCCGCCTATTTCGGGCACATTTCGCGGTAGAAGAGAATGCTGTATTTCCTGAGCGACCTGCATCTCTTTTTGCATTCTTTCCTGTTCTACTACACTTTCTTGAGCTACACGAAATTTTGCTGTAATTTCATTAAAGGCCTTCGCGATCGCGCCAATCTCCTTGGGCCCTTTTATATCAAGTTCATCTTCAAGCGAGCCCTCTCCTATAGCTATCACACCATCAGTCAAAGTTTGTATAGGTTTGATGAATATTGAAATAAGCAGATAAACGAGGCCTATTCCTGACATGAATATACCAAACAATATAGCGAAAGTTTTGAACCTTTTATCCTGTATCCCCATCTCAATTCCATTGCCGGACACTCCCATAACCAAATGCCCCATAATAATTCTTTTGTCAGTATCCTTCTCTGAAAGTACGATAGGCAAATGAAATTCCTTTATATTCTTATCCCTCCCGCTCAGAGTGATCCATTTTCCATCTGAAGATAAATCACGGGCCTGTAAAGGGATTTCGTATGATTGTCCAAATTCATCGGCAACACTCGAAGAAACTATCACCCCATTCGTGTTGACCACCCGCATAGATACAACCACCTTATGAACTTTCATTCCATCGTGAATAAACTCATTTAACTTCCTGTATTCAGGATCGTAGAGATCATCCAGAACAAGCGCGTTTTCACTTCGGAATTCAAGCGCCCGGGCAAAATTTCTCACCTGCAGCCATGCCCTTTGCCGGCTTCCTTCGATGTCACGTGTCTGGTTAATAAATTGAATAAGTCCAATAATCGCTATAAGCCCAAAGAGACCGGCAGAAGCCCTCAAAAGAAATTTAAATCTAAGTGTCTGCGCCCATCTCGGTTTTATTGAAAGAATTCGAGATTTCCCGCCCAAAAGGGATGCATTAGAACTCTTGCCCATAATCAGATGATTTCCGTCACTGGAAGATTTATATTGGACGTCATCCATAAGACGATTCATCAGATATATTCCTAGCCCGCCCCTCTTCCCCATCTCAACATATTCTTCCAGATTGGGATCCTTTACGCCTGACCAGTTAAAAGGCACCCCTCTATCGCGGAGGTGAATTTCAACGTTGCCCGGCCAAGCCCGCATATCCACAATAATCTTGCCTGATTCCCCGCTGTAGGCATGCTTGATGATATTAGTACAAGCCTCATCAACAGCCAGCTTTGTATTATTAGTCTCCCGCTTGCTAAATCCCGCCCGCATACAAACGCTAGATATATAATCCCTAATCTCACCCAGATTATTCTCGTCAGCGTAAATTTCAAGATGGAAATCTTTTTCATTTTTAAGGAGGGTGTTTTTCAATTAATCCTTCTCCCCGGAATTAATCATTTCAAGTCTTTTTCCGGCTTCTTCAATATTCTTTTTTATACTTTCATTATCAGGATCTATCTTTAAAATTTTATTCCATATCTCAACCGCCGATTTATATTTTCTTTGTGTAAAATACTTCATCCCTTCAATGTACAATATACGGATTTCTTCCTTTTCTTCCTTCGCGAGGGGAGTCATCCTGCGCCGGGCTCTATCGAGCAGTTTTCTTGCTTCCTTGTGATCAGGCTGGATCTGCAATACCCTTCCAAGCAGGTCTGTCGCCTGGGAATAATTGCCTATACTGAAATTATTCAGCGCCTTTTCGAAGAGGTCTATTGCTCTCAATTTTCTTTTCGCCGAATCAAAATTAATACTCAGAGCTTGCAAACGCTCTTTTAACCGCTGAGAACCTTCTTCGGCTTCTCTATTCTCCGGATCAAGAGCTCTTATCATATTCCATTCATCCAATGCTGCTGCTAATTTCCCCTCCTTCTCAAAATCAACAGCGTTCTTCCTGTGGCGTATAATCTGCCCGGAAAGTTTTTCCTCTATCTTCTTGATATATTCTTTTGCCTTCGTATTACCGGGATCGATCTCAAGTAAAGAATTCCATTCTCCCTTTGACAGGAGGTATTCATTGTTTCCGTAGTAACCTAACCCCAGCTTAAAATGGCGATTTACAAGAACCCGCTTTTCAACCGACTCGATTTCTTGTTGCTGCTGCTTGACAATCTCATCTTCCAGGAGTGAAACCAGTCTCGAAGCCTCTTCATCTGACGGATCGTATTCGAGGGCGATCTTAAGCTCATCATACGCTTTTTCAAGTTCTCCATTTTCCCTGAACGATTTTGCTTTTTGCAGATGGTTTTTAAGTCTGTCGGAAAGTACCTGCTGGAGATACCTTTCTTCTTCAGCTTTTCTAAGAGCCTTTAAGGCTTCTCTTTTTCTTTCAACTGATTCGCCAAGATTAACCGAAATTGACACGGGATGGGAAGATCCGGCTTCTTCACGGCTGAAATATCCGTAATCAGCAGTGTATTCCTGCCAGGAGAATCCTATTCCGGCAGTTATTTGTTCAGAGTCAAACCCAACTCGAAAACTGATTATATTTTTTAAATCATATTCAATACCAAATCTTATATCATTATCAGCCCTCTCGGGCATATCCACTTGAGCGGAAACTGTCAGGGCTGATCCATCCTGAAATTCGTAAGAGTAGCCCGCCCCTAGCATCAAGGTTCTATCAACCCTTTCACTTAAAGAAACAAGCTTTGTTTCAGCTCCTACTAAATCCTGAATATTGCAGCCCATAACAAGACCTTTCAGATATGAAAGGCTGTACAAAATCCCCACATCCATCCCCGTTCCCGTATCTGAATAATCGCCTATACTCTGATTCAATATCTTGATTGATGTTCCGAGTGTAATTTTTCCAAACAACTCAAAGGGTACATCAAAGGCGTAAGCCAATATTGCCTGGCTTTCGCGATAAGAGATTTCACCCAGTTCATTGCTGAATTCGTCAAATTCTCTTATTCCACCGGTACCTGTTGTCATTATTCCAATTCCGAAGGAACCGGACGAAATAGTTGGATAAACTGCTCCAAGAAAATCGTAACTGGCACCGCTGAAACCTGAGAAAAGTTGAATATGATTCCCCATTATTCCCGGATATTTATTTAACCTTAATCCTGCCGGATTGTAATAAATGACCGAAGGATCGTCCCCGATAGCTGAAAATGCTCCACCCATGGAAATAGCCCGCGAACCCGCTCCGAGAGTAAAAACCGATCTGGTTCCACCGACACCAACCTCAGCCAATACGTTTTCACACGCGGCAAGTACTACTATTAGAATTATGATTGTCAATTTTTTCTTTGTCATATCCTTCTACTTCGCAACGGCAATTTTAAAGATTGCTGAATTCGGCCCCGCCGTAATTTTGCAAATGTAAACTCCGTTTCTAACCAGTTCGCCCCGCCCATTTCTTCCATTCCACAATACTTTACACTCTTCTCCTCCGGGGCCTCCCGTAGCGCCCTCACTCCCGGCGGCAATATCCTTCGACCAAACCAGAATACCCGTATAGTCATAAATTAATATGCTCACATCGGTATCTTCAGTAAGAAAATATGCGATTCTTGTCTTTTCATATCCTGCTCTAAAGGGATTTGGATAGTTATGAACGTATTCGGAGAAATTGCCACTCATAATCGTGAAGGGATCGTTATAGAAATGGTCTCCATCCTTCCAGACTACACCGACTGGAGTATTTCCCCCGCCGATAGAAAATTTAACATCATCGCTACGGGCAACCTCAATCCTCATACTGCCAATAGACGCTCCGCCAGCAATATCAACTTCTACAAACGCCGTAGCACTATCAACTGAATTGATTGTGAATCCGTGATTTACAAAAATCGGTATAGGGTTTACACCACTGGCCTGCGCTGAATATTTCACATTCCCGGCGACAAAACTTACACTGTCTACAAACTGTGAAGGGTTTTCGATATCCAATCCACTCGCCTTACGGATAGTTACATAAAATGTGTCAAGTCCTACAGTATAAGCTGAATTGTTAGCAAAACAAATTTTCAGCATCGGTACATCACGGGCTCCCTGAGGCACTACGTGTGGAGGGATCGCGATTGTATCGCTTTTGGAAACATTACTCATAACCACAGTGCCAGCTTCGGTCTTAACCGGAATTACTATCTCTGCTCTTTCTATTCCCGCCGGTTGGTCCGTATTGGCATCATTAGCGTAAGGCTCTGCAAAATACACCCGAATATTACCGGGCGGAGAGTTGCTGGACGGAGCCCTCAAATTCCAGCTGACAGGTTCTCCGATATAGAATGCTTTACTAGTATCTCCATCAATAATTGAATAATCAGGAGGAAGCTCTATCTTTATTCTTGCCCCTGTCGTATCAACCCCGGCACTGCCGTTATTTGCAACAGCAGCTTCAACTGTAAAGGGAAGATTAACGGACAATTCCCCTTCAAGTGCTTGCTGGGGTCCTGATATCACCGCGGATAAATCAAGCAAAGCGGCAACTTCAGTCTTAACTTCCAAAGAAGAAACACACCCGCTGAAGGGGGATCCTGAATTGATATCCACTCCTCCTGTCGTTAACTGTATCTGCCTTGTTAATAGATCCTCATCCGGCGGCGCTGTCAGGTTCCAAACAACAGATTTTTCTACCCCTTCGCCACATCCAATATCGCGTCTTAAATCTCCGTCCGAAGAATATCCGGAAGGAAGTAAAAGCTCCAGCCACACTTCATCAGCATTGGCAAAGGGGGTAACCAAAGCTCTAACAGAAAATTCCTGATTTGTAGATAAGAATCTATCCACAGCCCCGGGAGGTGAATCGACCAGGAGGTCACAACTTTGAACACTCGCCTTCTCTTCGGTTAGAATGATAATGCTGTCAAGAGGCTTGACGCAAAAAGCCGGAGCGCCGTTGTTAAAATCAATAGGCAAATTTATTATTTCAACCAGC
>DAOWMJ010000026.1 GCA_030643145.1 Candidatus Latescibacterota bacterium
AGATTTCATTTCATCATTTGTAATAATAAGATATTTAACTTCACTGCCTTCCATGCTCGGCAGATAACTCGGCAAGAATCCTCGTTTGGGATTATCAATCTTAATATCATCGAAGATATATGATGATGACATATATGGATTCTCGATCATAGATTCTACTAATTTCCGCGATTCTTTTCTAAACCCCTTAACATGCCTTTTCCGTTCAGCATCACCGCTTTCAAATTCACCCGGAACTGTCTCCACAACAAGCCTGGCACTCATTACCATCTCCAGTTGCTCACTATCAAGAGAATAATGAAAAGGATAAATTGCTATTGAAGCTATTCTGTACCCCCTGTACTTATTTGTGCCAAGGTGTTGAATCTGCCATTTCGGAAAGATAGAATCAGAAGTCGTTATACTCTTTCTATCAGCGGTTAACCCCAGTTTTGTTCCGTCTTCAAGCAACTCACCATCATAATAGGCAAGGGGAACAGGTTCCTTAAAATTGAATAACTCAATATCAACAAGGCTTACAGAAGAAATCTTCTCTCCCTGCGGAAGCAATATGCTCACAACCCGATATGGCACCGACGGATAATCAAGAAATCTCGTTGTCTGAAACCCCTTTACAAGCACTAATTCTCTGCCGGATTCAGATTTTGAGAAATCAACCTTTGCCCTGTCCAGGGAAAAATCCCACGTTACAGTCGAAGTAAAAACAGCTTCAGATGACATTAACAACGTCCCCACTACGATACCGAGTACACACAAAACAAATCTGCGCATCTTTATCCTCCTCATTGGCAGATACAACCCTGGAATTTCCTTATTAGTTCATTATTGTCTGTGATAAGACGTAGCAATTTGGCTCTATGATGCGACTCCTTCAAGAATTCAACTCTCTATAGCTGCAAAACACACAAGCGCACAGGAAAAATGCAGTTAGGGTTTATCTTACATTATTTTAATTCATTTGTCAAGTCTGAATTGCACTGTCTTGGTTTTGTAACACACTGGCATAAATCAACATCCCCGGTATTTGCCTATTTTCTGTCAATTTGATGAATCGTCAATATAGAAGAAACTCAAAAGGAACGGAATCACCTTCTCGATTTTACCGAATTTGCTATTTGATTTGATCGGAGGGAAAAAGACAGAAAATGAAGCACAATAAAGATTTCATCTGCCATAACGGCTATTAATTCCTTTTTATCCATTCTGAGTCAAAAATAGGCGGCAGACTATAGATTACTTTTACAAGATTTGATTCATCCGTTGAAACGTGATCAACCCTTGGAAAGGTCAGACCAATCATAATGTGCCCATCATCTACACTGTGATAGAGCCCGATAACGTGTCCAAATTCATGTGTGTAAATCACATGGGTATCTTTGGTAATAGGCGGGGTTGTGAGCAAAGTAGAAATAAACATGACTTTCTTTAGGGGAGTTCCATCTTCATTTAATGTTACGGTCTCAACATGATGGCTGACATGATTATAATGATCAGGTACAGTAGTGGAATCGTAACGAATTTCCACATCAGCTCCCGCAATATCCTCTACGGTTCGAAAAAGATCAAGTCCAGTTATATTTTCCCATTCTTCCATAGCCCCCCCGGCGGCAGTTTGTAAATCAACGTCATCGCAAACAACCGGAGGATTATACACTGTGACAGGCCAATGATTCCACCCACTGTAAACAGTACCCTCATTTATCCCTGTTGTTTTTGTTATTTGTTTGAACAAATCAAGAAAATCCGAATACCGGTTATCCTGAGCATCAATCAGAGGAAAGACGGGAACCATACATAAATCAGCCGATAAATTTTCACTAAGGGTACCAAAATAATAAATATAATCATAATAATCACCAAGGGATAAAGGATCAAATTCATCCCTGGCCTCGAGAAATGTTGCCTGCAGGGTGAGGTTTTCTAACTTGTATGATCCATCAGCCAATGAAATATCTGCAATGCTAATAGACAATACTTCAATACCCTGAAATCCTTCACCAGTACCCGCGTCGATAACCTTCCCCTCAATATCAAAACCTCGAACTTTCAAATGCGGGGAACTGCATATCGGTGATAAATTACCAAACTCATCATATGCTCTTAAACATACATAAAGCATTTCTCCCGGATTGAAATAATTTAACGTCATTGAATCTCTCACCCCCGAGGCCAAAGGCATCGGTTCACCAACGTAATCATTCGCATCATACCAAGCTTCTTCCGAGAATATCCGAACGGTTGAAGTCCTCAAAATATATCCCGCTGCATGACCATCAAACCCATCATCCCCCGGAGTAGTCCATTCAAGATGAACTGTACCGCTTTCGCTCCCGGGCGCCCCATTCAGATCGCATATTCCAGCCGGAGCAATAGTATCAGGGCTTCCGCTAATTGTAATATCCCAGCTTATAGTATCACCATATTCTCCATCCCATGCAATCCCTTCCATATTATAGCAACCATTCTCCAGAAATCTGTGCTTCAGCTCCGGATCCCTGGAGAAAGGCCTAATTGTCGAACCATTAATTTTATATCCGTAAACCAGATTTTCAGGATGATCATCTTCAACTTTAATGCTGAAATCGATAAGATACCCTATCACAAATTGAACTACTGTACTTCCGGGGACCCATTCCGTAATATTGGGAGGATCATTCAGTTTTTCCCTAACTCTGATAAACCAGCTTTGTTTTGAAAAATTATCGGAATCGTAAGCTCTTCCCTGAATATTATAAATACCGGTCTTGTGCGCGTAAAAGACCGTGGTATCGGCATTAGACAAAACGGAATCAATACCCCCTATCGAATCAGTTATCACAAAACTATATCTAATTGGGTCGTTTTCCGGATCGACAGCCTCAATTCCAAGAACCACTGAATCAACCGGAATTTGTATGGTAGCTATTTGCCATCCAGGCCGATAAGAAACGATTTGCGGCGATTGGTTAGGCCCCATAGAATTATCATCAAAAATACAAGAATACCCCAGTACAGAGAAAAAAAACAACAGCGTTATTAATCCGGCTTTTCGCATACTGAACCGCTCTTTTCAAAAACGGGGTCTACTTAAGTATAATAATATTTCCAATAATCTCAAATGGAAACTTTCAGTATGTTGAAAAATTCGTTTTCGTTACTTCCCTTCTGCTATTTGCAAATTTCTGATAGAGAATCCAAATAATACTTCAAAGAGAGATCAAGGCCCCGCATAAACCCGCCTCTGTCTAACACCCTTAAGTCAACAGAGGGATTCTCCCCTATTGAAACAAGAAAAAGCTCGCTGTAGGGCGACACTCTCAAAAAGATACCATCAGCCGAATAAAAACTTATCTCAAAACTAGTGAACTCTATTGATATTTGATCTGAAAATCGCATAATTTCATTGCAAAATTTGCTAAAAAGAGATTTGACGCTTCCCTCCGCAATAAACCTTCCTAATAGATCAATATTGCTATCTATATTACCGTCAGACGGCTTCATTTATCTTCCTTTCAAGCTACTGCCAATTTTCTGCAGCAGTGTATTTGTAAATCCGGAGAAAAATGGGTCCGAAGGGGGTAAACGCCTTCCAAATGAAGCATCGATCCCGGTGGAGATATCCAATTGCTCAATATTGAACCGTCCGGCTGCCTCATCGGAAATTCCGCCGACCTCAAAGAACGCGGCTTTGGGCGCGAATGCAACTATCGAGTCAAACAAACCCGATTCTTGAACTACACAGCCATAATTTACAATTATGATAACATCAGGAAATAACTTGGTAATCCCGTTATTAAGGGAGTACATAGCGGATATCCGTAAAAGTTCTTCCAAGTAATCATTCTGAAAGCCCGGCAGAAAATTGAAGGCTCCCACTACTATATGTGGCCCTTTATCCCGGACAAGCCCCCCGTCAAAGGGCTCAAAAACGGACGAGTCACGCGCATAAACAAAACGCAACGAATCGGAAACGCTTCTTTTCAACAATCTATTCTTCTCAAGTACCGGCAATAGATATTCTTCCGCTTCAAGCGCGAAGTAATACCCGGCGTTCGGCAATCCACCGCCATTTTCAACAAGGGTTACATTAATACCATGGCGGGCAATACAACTTGATATTCCACTACCCAGGAAAGCCCTCATCGGAGAAATTCCGGATACCATGATCCATATTAGCGATTCCGGAATCACGCTCTCGCCTGGATCTTTACTATCATCTCCAGATAGAAAAAGATGCGCGAACTGTTTGAGTCCTATAGATGATTCTCCTGGAGACATTATTTAAACAATCAACAAAGAATTTTCCTGTCCAAATTCGTTTACAACGGTATCGCTGTTCTTGGGATCCTTGATCCAGATTCCATCTACAATAAACCTGTATTCATATTCCCCGGGTTCAAGCTTCAGCGCAACCTTCCATAATCCATCAGAGGAGTCTCTGTCCATACTGATACCATTCCTGGACCAGCTCGCAAATTCGCCTGTCAGATATACATTTTCAGCGCTTGGCGCGTCAATTGAAAATAATATCCCCTCCTCAACAACGCTGGGTCCATGAAGCCTTGCCATCCAGCCTCTGATATTTTCCATATCCAATACAGGGCTTTTCTCTTCAATCTCCTCAGCAATCGCGAGAAATTCCCTGCATAAATGACCAGTATCCGGCATGTCAAATATCGAAATACCTTTTAGCGCCGATTCTTTATATCGAACAGAATGACTGACCGTAGTATTCATCAATATCGGCTCGTGCTTTCTCTCAAGCTCACAGACGAAATCTCTGGCGAAAGTTGTTCTTTTTTCCAGATTATTAATCAAAATATGCATAGTAACAGTATGATCTATTTCACTCTTGAGGAGTTCAAGGGTTTCTTTAAGTCTGTCCAATCCATCCAATGAAAAATAGCTCGGCTCTACCGGTACAATTACTTCGTTTGAGGCAATTAGGGCATTAAATGTGAGAATACCGACATTGGGGGGCGAATCAATTATTACAAAATCATATGTTTCATTCGATCTTGCCAACTTGGAGCCAAGATGGTTTTCCCTCCCTTTTTTCCCGGACAGCTCTTGTTCCAAAGCACTGAGTAAGTGTGAAGATGGTACAATATCGAAATCCTCAGAAAATTTGTAAACCGTATCGGATAATTTGAGCCTGGGTTCTATGAGCAAATCATATGTAGTATGAGTAATATCCTCATACGGAACGTTTAGCCCCAGTGAAGCGTGCGCTTGCGGGTCCATATCAATCAAAAGCATTTTCTTTCCCAGTTTTACGAGAGCCGCAGCCAGATTTATCGCTACGGTCGTCTTGCCGCACCCACCCTTTTGATTAACTACCGATATAATCCGCATACCAAACCACCTCTCTGTCTTCCCAGGAATAACTGAAAACTTAAGCATTTTTGCCAAAAAAACAGGCTAACCCATCCTTTGGCTCAGCCTAAAAATATCCGTTTTTTTATATTAACAAGCATTTCTTCAACGCCTTTGTAGGCAAATTGCTTCTACTATCTTTCCATGAACCTTTCTCTTTAAGTGCTAAAACTTACTTTAGCCGACACTGGTTTGATTATCACTTTTATAATAAATTGTTGTCAAGGATTATTTGCCGATTTAGCAAAAAAACAGCGCCGCTATAAATAGGCCGAGCACCAACCCCCCTAGAACCTCCCCCCAGGTATGCCCCACAAGTTCCCGCAATTCATCAGCATCTATATGGTGTGTCTTACTGGCTTTTTCGATTATTTTATTCAGAACTCTGGCCTGATTCCCAACTTCCTGACGCAACCCCGTCGCTTCAAAAATAAAATATAGACTAAAAACCAATGATATTCCAAAAAGAACGGAGTCGATCCCGCGATATACAGCCACCCCAACTGTAAGAGTAGTTACCATCGAGGTATGCGAGCTTGGCATTCCTCCTGTATCCAGCATGCGAAGCAAGCTGAATTCTCTGCTCTTTATCAGCTCCACAAAAGGTTTAATAAACTGCGCTGAAAGGACACTGACTAAAGAAGCAACACCTATTGTGTGAATCACTCTTAACCCTCCACAATTTTATTTACTAATAAATCTCTAAATCCAATGACCCGGATTTACTTTTTCTCAAAATATCTCCATCCGGACGAAAGACCGATCGATCCATTGCCGTCCGTCTCTTTAATCTTTCTCATACCAATCATACAAATAATGAAAGTTGCTCAGAGCATCGGGCCTTACCCCTCCAAAACGTTTACTCACGACAAAGAGATTATGTGGAATATAAAGAAATGTATATGGCTGCTCATCATGGATGATTTTCTGCGCGCGATAAAAAACTGGTTTAGCCTTTTCAAAATCAAGCATGCTTGTGGCAAGTTTATTCAGACTGTCAACCATGCTGTTGCAGTAATCAACCCTGTTGTATCCCCCCTCACCCCTGGCTTCACAACTCCAGATAGGAGCAAGGTCCGCTTTTGTTCCCACGCGCCACGCGCTTATTATCCCATCGAAATCAGAAGCCTTATGTCTTTCAAGCATAACAGTCCATTCGAGTAAAACCGGATTGACTTTCACGCCAATTTTACTCAGCATCTCCTGGATCATTATCTGGATATCAGCACGTATCTGATTACCGTGGTTTGTAACAATTTCAAATTCCAGCCTTTTGCCATCTTTATTCAGGAACCGATCTCCATCTTTATAGCTATAACCCTCTTTCTTAAGTATCCTCGCGGCCTTCTTGGGATTATAGGGCAAAGGTTCTATTTCGGGGTTATACGCCCAGATCAGTGGCACAAAAGCCCCACTGCATCTATCCGCGTAACCGTAGTAAAGATTATCAATAATAAGTTTTCTATCAATAGCCATCGTCAGTGCTCTTCTGACTCGGGGATTATCAAAAGGTTTTCTCGCTCCATTCCATCCCAGATAGATATATGCCCTCGTAGGAAAATCAAAGATCCTGAGTTTGGTGTTATCTTCCCTGATTCTTACGACTTCCGCGGGAGGAACACTTTCCATACAGTCGATCTCTCCGTCACGAAGCTGGGTCACAAGGGTAACCTGATCGGGGATAATCTTGAAAATCACTCTGCTTAAACGGGGTTTACCCTCATCGTAATAATTCTCATTGGCGGCAAGAATCAAAGACTGTCCCTTTTCCCATTTTTCAATCTTGAAAGGACCTGTTACTGGAAGCTCTCCGGCAGCTATTCTCCCGAATTCCGCGGGACAGGTGCCATTAATAATATGAGCCGGCATAATAGGGCCATCCACGGCGTCCATAACCTGATATGGATAAACATGGTTGAAATGATATACAACCGTAAGGTCATCAATAACTTCCAAACTATCTATATGTTCCTTTAGATGACGGCCGCTCCATACGGTCTCGGGATCTATCTGCAGTTTGAATGTCGCGGCGACATCCCTTGCGGTAAATTTTATTCCGTCACTCCAGATTACATCCTCTCTTAAGTGAAACGTCAGCTCCAGGCGGTCCTCTGAAAACTCCCAAGAAGTAGCAAGCCTCGGGCTAAAGGTTAGAAAATCATCGTTTTCATCAAGGAGCGAGAGAAAAAGAAGATTATATATGTCGCGCGCGTGAGCATCGGTAGTAGACATCGGATTTAAACCCTCATAATCACTGATCTCACCTACAATCAAAGTTCCCTCTCTTCCTCTTCCATCGTTGTTTTTCGAACATGAAGAAAAAACAACTATACAGAGAAGCAGAATAGAAAGAGCTGAACAATACCGGTTTTTACCTGAAAACATATAAAACCTTCCCTTTGTCTAAATAGATACGTGTTATGACAATCGGGCACCGTCTGTTCCAATCACCATACGCAACATTACAAAAAAGTATCTCTTGTATTAGTAATTATACAATCTTCAGAGAATTCTGAAAGCAAAATATTGTGTCAGGCGCCGGAAAAAAAATCTTTACACAATCACGCGGCCTGTGTTAGCTAATCGTAGATGCTAAGTAAGTTGTTTTTTAATTGGTGTAAAAGGAACTGGACCGCGTAGAATATTTAGATTCAGCGCTCCCAACACAGGTTTTGCCGAAAGGATATAAACTCAATTGGTGAAAACAGGATGCGAGATACTTGCTCTGGAAAAATGCCGCAGGCTTCGAGGAAGAAAAACGGGACTTCTCACTAATCCCGCTTCTGTTACATCCGGGCTGGTGCATATTACCAACATCCTCATCTCGAACAACATTGAACTAAAAGCTATATTCGGGCCACAGCACGGCTATACGGGAGAAACTCAGGCCAATATGATTGAATGGGAAAGCTACACTCAACCCGGGTCGGGAATCCCCGTCTATTCCCTATATGGAAAAACGCGTATTCCAACAGACGCTATGCTCGACGGACTTGACTGTATAGTAATTGACCTTACAGATATTGGAACAAGATGCTATACATATCTCTGGACGGCAGCTCTGATGCTTAAGGCCTGCGCGAAAGCTGATATTGAAGTAATAGTTGCAGACAGGCCAAATCCTATCGGAGGGAAATCTGTTGAAGGACCGGTTATTAAGAAAGGTTTTGAATCATTCGTGGGTCTCTTTCCCCTTTCGATAAGGCATGGACTTACAATCGCTGAAGCCCTCATCATGATAAATGACAATGAAGACGAAAAATGCGGGCTTGATATAATAAATATGACCGGGTGGAAAAGATCCATGTACTATCAGGATACATCTCTTCGGTGGGTGATGCCATCTCCAAATATGCCGCACACTGAAACCGCTCTTCTATATCCGGGAATGGTTCTTCTGGAGGGCACCAATATCTCGGAAGGGAGAGGAACAACACGTCCATTCGAAATTATCGGCGCGCCATGGATTAACCCTGACAAACTTGCCGGCGAACTCTCGAAGCGCGGGATGCCGGGCGCTGCCTTCCGCCCCCTGCTCTTTAAACCAACTTGGGATAAATTCGGCGGTGATATCTGCGGTGGAGTACAGATTCATGTCACAGATAAGGAGAAATTCAAGCCTATAAGAACAGGGGCTGTCGTTATCCAGACCGTCGCTCATCTATATCCGAAAGATTTTAGATGGGCCGAACCACCATACGAATATGAAAGAAAGAAAATACCGATAGATATTATCACAGGAAACCGCGATTTCAGAAACGCAATTAACAAAAGAGCCGGTCTGGACAAACTCTTTGAATCCTGGCAGGAAGAAGAACTTGCATTCAGAAAAGAAAGACGAACCTTTCTACTCTATTGAAATGAATAATAATAACTTTAAGCGTAAGAAAATTTGCGGGGTGATTCTCGCTGCCGGATACGGCACGAGGATGAAACCGCTCTCTACATTCATTCCAAAACCCCTCCTACCCGTTCTTGGAAAACCTCTGATCAATATATTAATCAAGAAGCTTCTCAGAGCCGGTTCTTCTTCAGTACATGTAAATATTCACCATCTAGCCGAATTATTTAACCGGAATATTGTTGATCCCGAATGGCCTGTTACTTACCACATAGAAGATCAAATTCTTGATACTGGAGGCGGTATTGGGAATATGGCAAACAGCCTTAACGCTTACGAACTTATTTTAATTCATAACGGCGATATAATCTCCAATATCGATTTTACCCCCGCCATCGATTTTCATTTAAGGCATAAGTCGCTAGCAACGATGATTCTGACAGAAACAAAAGAAACTGATCAGGAATTTGCCCCGGGGCAACGAGAAGATAACCACGGCAAACCAGCACGTACCACACCCCCATCCGCTGTTGATATATCAGAGAAAATGGAAATTCTCAATATAGGGACTAAAAAAACGGATGATCCGGCAGCGCTTAAACGTACAGGCTATACGGGTATGTCTATACTTTCAAGAGAGGCTCTCAAATTCTTTCCCGGTGACAAAAAGATCGGTTTTATAGAAATTCTTCTTGAAATGATAAGGAACAAAGCCGGTAAAATATCCGGATATATGGCAGATGACGCAACAGATCGGATTTTATGGAGCGACATCGGGTCTCCTGAAACCTATCTCGATCTTCACAAGAGAATACTATTAAAACAGGCCTTTTTCGACCCGGAGATCGCCCCTTCAGGCATACCGCTTCATGTGGGACCGGATACCGTAATCGCTTCCGGCACCTCCTGGAAAGGATTTCTAGAGGTTGGCGGCAGAGCTAAAATTGAACACGATTGCGAACTGGAAAACTGCGTTGTTTTACCAGAGACAACAGTACAAAAAGGGACAAGGTTAAAAAACTGCATCCTGTTTCCAGAAGGACAAATCAATGTGAAAGGATTATAGATGAACGATATGTCTGAACTCGCGGCATTCGCCCTCAAAATGACCGCCCGTATGCCCGGCGGGGCGCTTAAGGCTTCAGCCCTTATAACACCCTTTTCTAAAGGTGGATCCAATCGTTATTTCTTTCGACTCAGTGATGACAGACGCTCGGCGACAGCTCTTGTTGAACCGGGAGCCGGACGGGAGTTTGAAAACTATATTTCCGTTGGAAACTTCCTTTGGAGCAATGGAATCGGTGTTCCCGAATTTTATTCTATTGATCGCGTGCGAGGCATAATCGTCATGGAAGACCTTGGAGATCTCAGCCTTGAAATAGTTGTAAAGAAAAGCAACTCCGATAAAATTATTTCACTCTATAAGAGATGCCTGGATCTTTTATACGAGCTACAGACAGATGTTACAGACAAATTAAAAGAGGAAGAAATGCTGAGCGATAAGATTTTTGATAAAAGCATACTCATTGGCGAAACAGACTATTTCGAGCGGGAGTTTCTCGGCAGATTTCAACCAAGGGTGATTCCAAAGGGATGGAAGAAGGAAAAAGAACAACTCGCCGACATTCTATCATCCCAACCCCGTGTCTTTATGCATAGAGATTTTCAAAGCAGAAATATTATTATAAAAAATAACAGACCTAGAATTATTGATTTTCAGACCGCTCACCTCGGACCCGGAATCTATGACACTGTTTCCCTGCTGAAAGACCCTTATGCCCCTCTGGCTAATCCTGCAAGAGACAGCTTTCTTGAATATTTCTATAACAAACTTAAAGAAAAAAAACCGTTCAACACAATGAGTTTCGAAAAATTCACACAGCTTTTTGCCACCGCTGGGATTCAGCGCAACCTTCAGGCTCTTGCCGCGTTCGCGAAACTTGGCTACCGTGACGGTAAAAAGGTCTTTCTGAAATCAATTCCAGCCGGCCTGCGATTGCTCGAAGAAGGGGCCGGGATAAGTAATTCATACCCGGCGATAAAAGATATGGCAACCCGCCTGAGGAATTTAATAAAAGATAAAAACCACCCCTTCTCGGCATAAACCTTTAAACCGACGGCGGTAATTCTTAAAAAATCCTTCCTTTACTGATCTTCAATTACTTTTAAAACGACGTCATGAACTCTTGCCCTCTCCTTTACCTTGATTCCAACACTGGAACCGGCGCCAGCCTCTTCAACCTGATCGTGTTCAATCTGAAGCGAATCAATTTTATGAGTAAAATCTGTTGTATGCCCCCTGAAATGAAGAGTATCACCGATTTTTATACCTTCCGCTGTAACATCAATAGCCACAACATCAATATGAGCAAAATAATCAGTGACTCTTCCAACCTCTATTTCCTTCATTATTCACCTCCTTATTTTCTTTAAATTTCCACGAAGGTCAGAGCCTTGGCCCATCAATAATAATTCTAAAATCTATATTATGATATTTCAAGAAGAATATATTTTAATTGGAGGGCACTTTTATTTAAGAGACACTTTACCAATTACAAGAAGCATTAACCAGCTTCTATCTTTTAGAATATCAATACCCTAAATTGGGATGCTATCCTACTCCAAACCTTCCTTCCCAAAAAGCCTTTCAAGATAATTCCTGCTCTCTTCCGCGCCGGTGAAATCAACTTCCAAATCGAAGAGGGGCAAAGAATCCCTTTCCCCTAATTTCTTTGTGAGCTCTCCAAAATCAAAGTTACCCCGTCCAACCGGAAGATGATCATCCGAAATTCCATCATTATCGTGGAGATGCAAAACCTCAACCCTATCCCCAATATTCTCCCACCAGGATTGAAAAGAAGCCTTGGAAAAACAGTTTACATGTCCTGTATCCAAACAAAACCGCGTCTGGTCACCCGGCAGGAGTTCAGCCAGATGAAGCAAGATCTCCGGTTTATCGTCCCATGTATTCTCAAGAGCAATTACAACGCCCTCTTTCTCCGCTTTTTCAATAATACCCTTCATCCTTTCTCCCCAGTTTCGAAACCAGTGCTTTCTCCCCCCTCTGGAGAAAAACGGCAGATAACCTGTATGCATAACCATAATTTTCCCCCCGAGAGAAGCGGTTATTTCAATGCCTCTTGTTAAACAATCACGGGTATATTCAGATATTCTTCGATCTATACTGGCTATATCGAGACCGAAGAAAGGCCCATGGGAAAATATTGCCATCCCGCGCTTCTCGATCTTTTCCCTTATCCTGCTTATATCATAAGAAGAGAGTTTGAAAAGGATATCGGGATTTATCATTCTGACTTCAGGGAAAAATCCCTCTCGATCAATATAATCCAGTTTTTCTTCAAGTCTATTAAGGGGTGTGCTGAGATAAAAAATCATTAAATATCCAATCAAATATCAAGCCTGTACTTGACCTATATCCTTCATACTTATATCCTATTCACATATTGCCATATCTTTAAAGATAAAACAAGAGGAGTCAGAAATTATGAAGATTGTAGAATGTGTCCCTAATTTCAGCGAAGGTCGTGACCTCAACAAAATCAACAAAATCACAGCCGAGATTGAATCGGTCAAAGATATAACACTTCTCGATGTTGATCCCGGAAAGGACACAAACCGAACTGTAGTTACTTTCATAGGACCGCCCGAGGCTGTCGTCGAAGCGGCCTTCAGAGCAATTTCAAAAGCCTCCGAAGTAATTGATATGTCAACCCACAGTGGAACACATATGAGAATGGGAGCAACCGATGTTGTGCCTTTCATCCCCGTTTCCGGAATCACAATGGAAGATTGTATTGAACTGGCAAAGAAACTGGGAAAGCGCGTGGGAGAAGAGCTTGACATACCTGTCTATCTCTACGAAAATGCCGCAACCTGTCCAGAGAGAGAAAACCTTGCTATAGTAAGAAAAGGGGAATACGAAGGGCTCCATGAAAAATTGAAAGATCCGGAATGGAAACCTGATTTCGGAACAGCCCGGTTTAACAAGAAATCGGGAGCTACTATTATAGGAGCGAGAGAATTTTTAATCGCTTATAATGTCAACCTCAATACAAGAGACACGAAAATCGCGAGAGAAATCGCCTTTACAATCCGCGAAAAAGGGAGCCTCAAAAGAGACGCAAACAGGAAAATTTTACGGGACGAAAATGGAAAAGCCATACGAGCCCCGGGGATATTTAAAGATGTAAAGGCGGTCGGCTGGTATATGGATGACTTTGGAAGGGCTCAGGTTTCAATTAATCTTATAAATTACAAAATATCGCCAGCCCACCTCGTCTTCGACGAATGCTGCCGGATTGCCACAGAGCTTGGCGTTAGAGTAACCGGGAGCGAACTTGTCGGGTTGCTGCCATTGGAAGCGATACTTGAATCGGGGAAACACTATCTTAAAAAGGCCGGTAAAAACACAGGAGTCCCTGAATCGGAACTCATTCATATCGCCGATCTATCTCTTGGATTGAGCGATCTTTACC
>DAOWMJ010000211.1 GCA_030643145.1 Candidatus Latescibacterota bacterium
GATTCTACCATGGCATTTCGGGCAGCGTTTTTTTGGAGGATCGGTAATATTCTGCGAAATTTCAAATTCATTTCCGCATTTATCGCAGGCGTAGTGATATGTCGGCATTTTGTATATTCCTTTCTCTGCTCTGTCAGGTGTCTTGCTAAGGCTATGAATTGAAAAATATCATAGGAAAGGATAAAATAAAAGGAATTTAATAGAGGAACATATTAGTAACTAATAAACTCTGAAACTTTTTTATTGAAATTAGTATTGTGTCTCCCTATTAAATCAGAATAAAGTATACTGTTAAGAGAGCAAATTGACTCTTTATATCTGATCTTGATATAAGGAGTATTCAACCGGAAATAGCGATGCGAAAATTACTGATTTACACGGGAGTAATAATAGTTTGCGCCGGCTTTTTATGGCCCGCGATCAGCAGAATACCTTTCGGCCGATTTCCCGGCGATATTGTTATTAACAGGCCTAACGTAAAGATTTTTATTCCTATAACAACAATGGTGATGCTCAGCATTCTCATTTCCTTGATTTTGTGGTTGATTAGGAGATAGTGTCTACTGCCGGTTAAGCTGCATTAAAATTCTTTGTTGAGGAGGATAAGCTGTGGGAAAAATAGTATTTAACCCTATCGGAATTATTCATTCAGGTTTTACGAAAGCGAAAGGGACGCCGATACAGCCCGCGGCGGCCGGCGGCGCCGAGGGTAAAGTTGAGATATTTAAAGAATATACGCCGGGATTAAAAGACTTGGATCAATTCTCCCATATTATTCTTATTTTCTATTTTCATAAGGCTAAGAAGGTGTCTCTTACAGCGATGCCGTTTATGGGAAACAAGGAACGTGGAATATTTGCCATCCGGGGACCTTCAAGGCCAAATGCTATAGGTATTTCCACCGTTAGATTACTAGGGATTTCGGATAATATTCTTCATATACGTGATGTTGATATTCTTGAGGGGACTCCCCTTCTGGACATAAAGCCCTATGTGCCTCGTTTTGACGAAAAAGATAAAGTGAAAATTGGATGGCTCAAAAATAAGATCCACAATATTGATAGCGCGACTGATGACGGAAGATTTATTGTATGATCAAGTATTAACCGCCGGTTAACAGTTTTGTGATAAAGAAACTGATAGGAACTAATGGAATCCGCAAAGGAACACTTTGATGTTGTAATAATTGGGGCTGGCCCCGCGGGCCTAAAGTGCGCGGAGCTTCTCGGCGGAACAGATCTTGAAATTGCTCTTATTGAAAAATCTGAAACGATAGGGGGCAAGGTGTGTGCCGGAGGTCTTACGGTGGGCGCTGATTTGCCGGAACCTTTGCTATTAGAAGCAGTTTCTTTTATCAGGCAGTATGTGGTTCTTAATGGGAAAGAATATATTATCGATATGGATGGCCCCTTGAATATAATCGATCGGACAGCGCTTGGAAAGTTTCAGCTTGAACTGCTTAAAGATTATCAGAACGTAAAGATTATGAAGGGTATTAAAGTAACCCGGATTGTGTCTGACGGCGGGAATAGTTACATGCAGGAGGAGAAAAGCGCTAAAAGAGAAAAATATATTATTACTTCAGACGGGAGAAAGATAAGTTTTAATTTCCTTGTTGGAGCGGATGGTTCGCGGTCGTTAACAAGAAAATTTCTTGGCTTTAAAAGCAAATTTCATATAGGAGCTCATTATGAAATTCCGGCTGTTTTTGAAAGGGTGGTATGGTTTTTTAATCCTGAAAACCTAGGGACCGGGTATTGCTGGATTTTTCCTCACGCCAGTTTTACGTCGTGCGGGGTTTTCTACGATCCGGATGTTGTTTCTTTTTCTGACTCGAAGAAGGTTCTCGATGATATGCTCGGAGAATTCGGGATAGATTACAGTGGTGTTCCACTCAGAGGATTTCCCGTAAATTGTCTCTATAAAGGGCTAAAATTTGATAATATCTATCTCTGTGGTGATGCTGCGGGGGTGGCTTTTCCTGTTACCGGTGAGGGTATAATACCGGCGCTCGAGACAGGCGCTTATGTGGCCCGGGATATTCTGCGAAAAGAAGAGATGTTCGAAAAACTTAAATCTATGTTAAAACACAGAAGTAAGCAAAGCCGGTATCTTGGCGTATTAAACAGGATCGGAAATCACCATATTCAATCATTCTTTTTTAAATTATTTATTTACCGTATTAGGGGTTCACTTGCGAAATAACTGAAATTGTTACAATATCCTCAAATGATTATTCATACAAGATGTTGTATTTCACAGTTTCTCGCGGCAAATAGCGCATGGAACAAAAAAATTTAATGCGGGGCAATTTTATGTTACATTTGCAGGTAAAGGGAGATGGAAAATATGGTGCGAAGGTTTAATGATTCTGGAAGAAAATTTTTAATCCTCGCTATTTACGCGCTAGCCATGGGGGCTTTCGAGGCGATAGTGGTTATATACCTCAGACGGATTTATTATCCGCAGGGCTTTGAATTTCCCCTGAGCCGATTTTCTTCAAAGATGCTTTCGATAGAATTGTTCAGAGAGTTTTCAACGATTCTGATGATTGCAGCGGTAGCATTTCTCTCGGACAGGGATAACCTAAAACGTTTCGCCTGGTTTTTATATATTTTCGCGGTATGGGATATTTTCTACTATCTATTTCTTAAAATCTTAATTGGATGGCCTCCTTCTCTTTTAACATGGGATATTCTTTTCCTGATACCGGTGACATGGGTTGGTCCTGTGCTGGCTCCTCTAATTTGTTCAATAACAATGATATTTATGACATTTTGTATTATTTACCCTCAGGATAAGGGGTATAGACTCCGAATGACAGGTCTTTATTGGATGCTGATTATTTCCGGGGCTTTGGCAATCTTCTGGTCTTTTATAAAAGATTATTTCTTTATTATATTTCGGAGTGGTTTCCTGGGGAGTTTCTGGAATATTGCTGGAAACAGTAAGTATAATCTGGCGGTTTCAAAGTATATCCCTTCAAATTTTAACTGGCATATTTTTATCGCCGGAGAGGTTTTTATACTGGCAGGATTATTCCTTCTGCTTAGACGGGCATTGCGAACAAAGTTAGCATATTATTAATTCTGTGTTTACAGATTATTGTTGTTGTTTAGCCCTGATCTGTTTTAGGATTCGTTAGTTGAACTTATGGTTGCATATGAGGATTGAAGCGAATGATCATTAATCGCCCCGCGATAGGCGATATCTAAAGGTGGTAGCGCGAGGATGAGAGAAGAGTATCCTTTATCAGCAGACGGATGGTTTTTGTTTACCTTGAGTATAATGAAGAAAAGAGCTTCGGATATCTACAGGGGGGTCGTTGTTCTTCTTGGCTATCAAATTGTTTTGTACACGATAGGATTATTACCCGGAGGAGTAGTCTTAACTTTGTTAATTCAGGTTTCCGCCGGGCTGGTTTTATCGGCCGGGTGGCTTAATTACTGTCTGAGGATTGTAAGAGGAGAGAAGGTGACAACAACTGTAATATTTGAAGCTTTCGGAAGGTTTGGAGATGTATGGATTGTTTCAATATTACTCTCTGTCATTACCTTTGCCGGGGCTATCTTTTTTCTTGTTCCCGGGTTTTATATTCTGGTCCGCTATGGGCTTTCTCTTCTCGCGGTTATTGACAAGAGAATGGCGCC
>DAOWMJ010000232.1 GCA_030643145.1 Candidatus Latescibacterota bacterium
TGATTGGATCGGCCGTTCTTTTCTCGCCGTTCAATCGTAATTGAGGAGTAGGATGAAATACAGATCGCTTGAATTAAAGGTAGGCGCTACGGTATTTATAGCTGTTCTTATTTTCATAGTGGGCCTTATGTGGTTTGGAGGGTTTAAAATTGGAAAGGATAGTTATATAGTTCGCGCGACTTTCCCCATGGTTGGTGGAATAAACCGTGGTGATGTTGTTAATGTAAATGGGGTTGAAAAGGGTGAGGTAGACAGAGTTGATCTTGGGAAAAAGGACGTTGTTGTAAGTATGAAAATAGATGCCGGAACCGTTATTCCTGAAGATTCAAAGGTGATCTTGCAGGCTCATGGACTTCTCGGTGAAAGAATAATTTTAATAATCAAAGGTAGTTTGGAAAAATCGATTCAGGAAGGCGCGATGCTGGAGGGTGTTTATGAACCGGATATAGCCGAAACATTTGCTTCTCTCGGTGATGTGCTGAAGGATTTAAAGGATATTTCAAAGGATATGGGCAAAATAACACAGATTCTTACAGAGGAAGGCCAGTTTAAGAAAACTATAGAGAATCTTGCTGTTATAACTGATGAACTAAGGGATTTAATTTCAGCAACCGCCCCTGATTTCAAAAAGAGCGCCGCGGCGTTTAGAAGTTCAACTGTAAAAATAGATGCTATCCTTGAGGAAAATTCAGATGAAATCAATAGGATAATTACCGGATTGGATAGCGCCGTCGGCAGAATGCCTGTTGTAATAGGCAGAGTAGACACATTGACGGCTCTTCTGGTGGATATCTCAGAGAGATTAAAATCGAGAGACTCAACGCTGGGAGCGCTTCTGGATAACAGAGAATTTCTTGACCATCTTCAGAGCGCGGTGGTTGAACTTGAGAAGTTAGTTGCTGATATTAAGAAGAATCCAAAAAAGTATTTAACAGTAGAAATATTTTAACTGAGTCCTAAAAAAGAAAAGAAAGGTGACAAATGGCCCGGGATAGAATTGTTTGCATAGTAGCTGGAGCCGGAAGAGGGAAAAGATTCGGCAAAGAAATCCCAAAGAGTTTTTTTACGATTGAAGGACAGACATTACTCGCGAGATCGATAAAGAGTGTTGATGTCCTTGATGAGCCTTTGGAGTTTGTTGTGCTTGTGCCTCCGGGTTGGGAGGAGAAAGCAAAGGAGAAACTTGCCGCGGAGGTCCCTGGCGCAAACTGCCGTGTGCTGGCTGGAGGCAGTTCACGGCAGCAATCCGTCAGCATAGGGTTAAATGAAATAAAAGACGTACGGCTTGTTCTGATTCATGATGCCTGCAGGCCCTTTGTTTCACCCGATCTTGTTCGTAAGGTTGTCGAGACGGGATTGGAATTCGGCGCCGCTGTTCCTGTACTTCAGGTAACCGAGACGCTGGCGAGAATCAGAGATGAAAGGCTGGAAGGGATAGTTCCGCGTGAAAGAGTCGTCGGGATTCAAACACCACAGGCGTTCGATCTTGAAATTTTAAGAAAGGCTTATAATACGGCGGAAGAAAAGATAAGAACAGCCACAGATGAAAGCTCCTTGGTATTAGCCGCCGATTTGCCGGTGAGGGTTGTTGAGGGCGAGAAATGGAATATTAAGGTAACTTTTAGAGAAGATATTGAAGTGGCCTTGAGTTTCCTGACAGCGAAAAAACTTGAACTTACGAAATCTGAAAAAGAAATGAGTGAGGAATAGTGAAAGCCAAGGGCTATAGAATCGGTATAGGTTATGACATTCATCCCCTGATCAAAGGAAGAAAACTGATTTTAGGCGGTGTTGAAATTGAACATCATAAGGGGCTTGATGGTCATTCTGACGCGGATGTGTTGGCCCATGCTCTGGGCGATGCCTTGCTTGGAGCGGCCGGTCTTGGAGATCTGGGTCAACATTTTCCGGAAACCGAAGAGTGGCGGGACGTTTCGGGCTTGATTATTCTCAAGAAAATTTCGGCACTGATTATTCGCGAGGGATACGAGATAGTAAATGTTGATTCGATTGTTAACGCCGAGAGCCCCAGTTTGTCTGCTTATCGTTTGGATATGGCGCGGAATATGGCCGGAGCTCTTGGAATTGATTCCGAGAAGATATCTGTTAAATTCACAAGGGGAGAAGGAATGGGAGCGGTTGGGACAGGAGAGGCTATGGAAGCGAGAGCGGTAGTAATACTGAGCAAGTTTGAGAATGACAATTGATCGATTAATTTTCCAGGGATAAACAAAAGGATGTTATGGATAAAGTCAGAGTAAGATTTGCGCCGAGCCCGACGGGCTATCTCCATGTCGGAGGAGCGCGTACCGCCTTGTTCAACTGGTTGTTCGCCAGGCATGAAGGAGGCAAATTTATCCTGCGTATAGAGGACACCGACAAAAAGCGTTCAAGCGCTGAACTCGAAAGTGACATGCTTGAAGATATCGAATGGCTGGGGTTGAAATGGGATGAAGGACCCGGGGTAGGCGGTGAATATGGTCCCTATCGTCAGTCTGAAAGAATAGATATTTATAGCGAACATGTTAAGAAGTTAGTCGGTGACGGAACAGCCTATCCCTGTTTTTGTTCTGAGGAATTGCTGGCCGGCAAAAAGGAGCAAATGATAAAAGACGGGGTTCCGCCCCGGTATGATGGAACCTGTAGAAATTTAAGCGAGGAAGAGATAGAGGGAAAAAGAAAAGAAGGACTTCCCGAAAGTGTGCGTTTTATTGTAGACGCGGACAAAGAGAACAGCATTGATGATATTATTCGGGGAAATGTTGTGTTTCCTCCGGGGATGGTGGGAGATTTTGTGATACTGAGATCGAATGGCCTGCCAACCTATAATTTCGCCGCTGCTGTTGACGACGCCCTTATGAAAATCTCGCATGTTATTAGAGGAGAAGAGCATCTTTCAAATACTCTTCGCCAGATCATGATTTATCGCGCGCTTGGGATGGATATTCCAAGGTTCGCGCATATACCGCTTATCCTTGGTTCTGACAGGTCAAAACTGAGCAAGAGGCATGGGGCTCCTAATGTCAGAGACTACAGGAAGGAAGGATATCCTCCCGACGCGGTTGTGAATTATCTGTCTATGCTTGGCTGGTCGAGCCCGAATCAGGAAGAAATTCTTAGTCTTGAGGAATTGGTCAGCAGGTTTACTCTCGAGCGGGTATCTGAAAGTCCCAGCATCTTTGACAAGACAAAACTGAGGTGGGTTTCCGCTCAGAACATCCGTGCGGGAAAAGCCGCCAGATATCTGGATAAAGCCGTGGAA
>DAOWMJ010000159.1 GCA_030643145.1 Candidatus Latescibacterota bacterium
CTCATAGTAGCAAATCCACCATCATATAGGGAGGCCGCCTTCCCCACAATGATCCCGGATCTGATTATTCCCTGTCCGCCGAATCCCGCGAATCTGATTTCAATCATTTAATATATCTCACTTTTGACTCTAAAAAACGCAAATTACTCTACCTCTATCTTAACAAAATTATCTCCCAGTATTTTGGTATGCTGTTCATTATAGGCTTCAATAAATGAAGGTTTTTCCTCATTGAAAAAATTCCCGACAACAATCTTTCTGTCCTTTTCAATTTCCACATTAAGAGTATCTTCATCATTTCTCAATTCTGAATTTTTATAGTAAAATTCCAGAAGATCGGGAGCTGAAGAAATAACATCGATTAGAGACAAGCCTTTTCTGTGCAGGGCCTGGGAAATTGAATTGGCTAATTCATCCGTGTGAAGCGCTGTCCATCTGGATACATTAACACAGCCGCATGATCTTGCCATATGAGGAATATTTAATGGTTTTTCAAATGATAAATACGGAGAAAAAGAGATAGGGGAAAAATCGCCCGGAGCCGTTTCTCCTGCGACTTCCCTATAGACGAAATCATTAACGCAAATTACAACAATATCCATATTCCTTCTACAGGAATGTACAAAGTGATTCCCTCCTAAAGTAGCGATATCGCCAATCAATACAACCGGCAATAATTTGGGGTTCGCCAGTTTCATCCCTGTCGCGTAAGGGATGGCCCTGCCCCTTGATGTGTGAAACAGGTCTATACCGAGAAAATCAACAACATCGGGGCTGTAGGCAATATCAGTAACCAAACATACTTTCCGCCTTTCGACCCCGGCGTTTTCTATCCCTTTGTTAAGGGCTTCGATTATTTTATCCATCTTTATCTCCGTCACTTACCGTATTTTTCCGCCATACTTCCACCAAAAACCGAACGCTCCAGAGAGGTAGTATATTCCAGAACGCCTTGATAGCGCTTCTTTTCCGTTGCTGTTTTTTTAATCGCGTCATAGATATCATCCGGATCGTGAACAGACCCTCCTCCATGGGGAACCAGGATAATATTCGTTTTCCCATGACTGCATCTGTCCACTTCAAACACAATCTGGCCATAATTGATCTCGGTTACAACAAATCCTTTTATTCGTTTAGCCAGTTCGGCTATTCTATCTTCCGGGAAGGGCCAGACAGTTATCAACCGCAGCATACCGACTTTTAAGCCTTCCCTTCTTGCCATATCTACCGCTCTGTATGCCACTCTCGAGATTATTCCGTATGAGACGACTATAACATCCGCGTCCTCCAGATTTTCTTCCCTGAGTTCAATGATTTCATCTCTGTTTTTCCTGATCTTTTCAACCAGGAATCTATTTGTTGATTTTTTATTCGTCACTCCGGCCTTGTCCAGGTCGGGAAGCAACTTTTTGTCTAATATCGGATGGCCGCTCTCATCATGGGATAATCCCGTTATATACAACTTATACCCGTCACCGGCTTTTACCATTGGAGGTACAAGTGATTTATCTCTCTTAAACGGTTTGTATTCTTCTTTTTTGCCCTTATAAAACCGCCTCGTTTCTAATTCTATCTCCGAGGCATCAGGTATTACAACTTTTTCTGTCATGTGCCCCACGCACTCATCGGCCATAAGCATCACCGGCACACGGTAGCGTTCGGCAAGATTGAAGGCCTTTACCGTAAAATCGAAACCCTCCTGCGGAGAATCGGGCGCAAGGGCAATCACTTCATAATCACCATTTGAACCCCATTTCGACTGCATCATATCCGCCTGGCCTGTACTTGTCGGAACCCCTGTCGACGGGCCGCCGCGTTGTATGTTAACAATCACGAAGGGCGTTTCCGTGGCCGCTCCTAATCCAATATTTTCCATCATGAGAGAATAACCGGGCCCGGATGTAATGGTCATCGACTTTTGTCCCGCCCAGGAAGCGCCCAATACAGAGGCAATCGCGCCCAGTTCATCCTCTATCTGAATAAATCGGGCTCCAACCTGCGGAGCTTTTCTGGCAAATGCCTCCGCGGCCGCGGTAGAAGGGGTAATAGGATATCCCCCCAGAAACTTGCAGCCGGCAGCGAGAGCTCCGTACGCAATCGCTATATCGCCATCTATGTAATATGTGCCCGTTAATACATCACGCGGATCGGCTTTCAATCGATACCTCCCTGTTTCCCGGTCTTGTTTTCCTGCTGCCAGCTTTTCAAGGATTCTGAAAAAGTTGGTCTTTCTCTATCAATAAATTTCCCTATTACTATTTCTTCCTGAAAACCAATATCCACATTCTCCGTCGGCTCCCCGTGCTTTATAACCGAATTATCATAGTAGAATTTCATCATATTGAGGCCGTCACCCAATCTGTTTGTTCTTGAATAATACATCGCGCAGGGCGCGATAACCTCAACAAAGGAAAACCCCGGTTTATTTAAGGCTTCCACAATTGAATCGGTCAATCTACGCATATGCAGAGCCGTCCATCTTGCCACATATACCGCGCCGGCGGCCTCAGCCAATCGAGGAATATTTATGGGGCTTTCGAAATTGCCGAAGGGTGAAGTTGTTGTAAACGCGGTGCGCGGAGTCGTGGGGGCAACCTGGCCTCCCGTCATCGCGTAAATAAAATTATTAACGCAAATAACTGTCAGATCAATATTCCTTCTCGCCGCGTGTACAAGATGATTCCCGCCAATAGCCGATAAATCTCCGTCCCCCGAAATGACTATGACCTTCATCTTCGGATTGCCGAGTTTTACGCCTGTCGCGTAGGCAATACCCCGGCCATGGGTTGTATGAAACGAGTCTGTTTTAATGTAGCCGGCGACTCTTCCCGTACACCCTATACCGGAAACAACACAAATCTCATCCAGATCATATTCAATCTTTTTTATCGCTTCGGCAAAAGCGCTTACAGCGTTTCCGATCCCGCATCCGGGACACCATATATGTGGAATCCTGTCCATACGGAGCAGATTTTCCATCGGATGCTTTTTTTCTTCTTCACTTGCTTTCATATTATTTGTTATTCCCCCGCGCTTTTTTAATTGATTTTAGAATATCGGCCGATTGGCCTACCTGAGAGGAAGCGTGATGGACAAAAAGGGTTTCCGCTCCTCCCCTGCTGCATCTTTCAACTTCATAAAATATCTGACCATAATTAATCTCGGGGACAACGAAAGCATCTATCTTACGGGCCAGTTCGGATATTCTCTTTTCAGGGAAGGGCCAAATCGTAACAAGGCGCAGGTGCCCGGCTTTTATACCTTCATCTCTGGCCTGCTTTACCGCTTTTATCGCGTCTAGTGAAGTTGCCCCGTATGATACTATTACCACATCGGCATCTTCGGTCTGATCTTCCTCTACTTCTATTATCTGGTCGCTAAAGAGTCTTATTTTATTAACCAGCCGATGCACATTCCACTCCTGGCAACTGTCACTCATTACAGGATAGCCTCTCTCGTCATGGGTCAAACCGGTGACGTGGAATCTGCAGCCCTGGCCGATATCAACCATTGGAGGAATTAGATCTTTTTCATCATATTTAAAAGGCAAATAGTCCTCTTTTTTCCCTTTATAGTACTTTCTTTTTTTAATCTTAATATCTTTCTGATCGGGGATATTAATTTCTTCTTTTTTCCGGCCGATAACCACGTCAGACAAAATAACAACAGGAGTGCGAAACCTTTCCGAGAAATTGAAAGCCCTGACAGTAAGCTCAAACATCTCTAAAGGAGAATTTGGAGCAAGGGCAATTATCTCATAATCGCCGTGAGAACCCCATCTAGCCTGCATAATATCTCCCCCCCCAACGGCATTCGGAAGCCCCTCAGAGATCCCGCTCCGCTGGACATCAATGATTACACAAGGGGTCTCCAGCATAACGCCAAGGCCTACGTGCTCCATCATCTGAGAAAACCCGGGGCCGGAAGTTACTGTCATTGACTTTCTTCCAGTCCAGGACGCTCCTAAAACAGCGGCAAGGGCTGAAATTTCATCTTCCATCTGAACAAAAACACCGTCTACATCCGAACATCTATTTATAAATCTCTCAATAATTTCGAATGAAGGCCGTATAGGATAATAACCCAAAAATCTGCACCCGGCTGATAATGCTCCCTCAGCGCAGGCTTCAAAACCACTTAGAGTATGCTTACCCTTTAAAAAAATATTTTCAACAGCTTTCATATATTAATCCTTGTTTTCTTCCTTACTTTCTTCGTCTTCCCTTACAATAAAAATTCCGAATTCCGGACACAGCATCTGGCAGAACCCACAGTACCCGCACGCGTCAGCATTTATTATCTCAGGCGGATGATACCCCTTTTCGTTATATTTATCTGAAAGCCTAAGCACATCATTAGGACAATATTCAACACAGAAGCCACATCCTTTACACCGGGTTTCCATAATAACGATCTCCCCGCCCGGTCGATTCGGTTTCTCAATTCCAAATGGCTTTTTCCTCTGTCGAAAACCCACAATTACACCTCACAATTATCGTAATGTTCCGAGATATTTTGTTGTCAGCTGTTTTTCCCGCACTTCAGGATTACTATAGTCCGGGAGCAGCATCGGAGATACCCGCCCTCCCACATCAACGCCTTCCTTTTCGAGCTCTTTATGATATTTGGTTACATGAGCGAGAGTTAATTTGCCGTCCTTGAATTTGGTCTTCGCGTAGTCCGCGGCGGCCTTGCCGGCAATTCTCCCGAATACTGTTACATCCAACAGAGAGTTTCCCATGAGCCTGTTTTCACCGTGAATACCGCCGCTGACTTCACCGCTGGCATACAAACCGGGCAGAGTCGTCTCGCACTTGCTGTTAATCTCCAATCCGCCATTCTGGTAATGAAGAGTCGGGAAGATAAGCATGGGATCTTTGGTAATATCAATATCATATCGCTTAAATAAAATCCATTTTCCCGGAAATTCTTTTCTTATGGTTCCTTTTCCTTTTAAAATATCTATCATTGGAGAATCGAGCCAAACACCGTATTTACCGGTC
>DAOWMJ010000225.1 GCA_030643145.1 Candidatus Latescibacterota bacterium
AGGCTCTCTCGCGGGGAAGTTTTACAGGGATCCCGCGCTGGAAATGTTCGTAGTTGGAATAACCGGGACAAACGGAAAGACATCTACAGCCTTTTTACTCAAATCAATTCTCGAAGAATCTCTCGGGGTTACGGGTATTATCGGGACAGTAGGATATGGAATCGGAGAAAATATATTTTCTTCGCAAAGGACAACTCCAGGTGTTGTGGATTTATACGGCAAACTGGCGGCATTCAGGGATGAGGGATGTAAAGCGGTCGTTATGGAAGTTAGTTCTCACGGGGCTGTTCAGGGGAGAATTTCAGGAATAGAATTCGACGTGGGTATATTTACAAATATCTCCAGGGATCATCTTGATTATCATGAAACATTTGAATGTTACCTGGATGCCAAAAGAATATTTATTTCGACCCTTACAGCGAAAGACCGGAAGAAAGAGAAAGGCAAATTAATTTTCAATATGGATGATTCAGTCGTCAGGGAAGTCGGCGAGAATTTTGAAGGTGAAAAACTTTCCTTCGGTATTCAGAACAAGGCGGATATTTATGCCCGTAATATAAAAACAGATATCAAAGGAACCTCTTTTGAACTTGTAGCGAATGATGAAAGTATTGATATAGAGTTAAACCTGCTTGGGACGTTTTCAATTTACAGTGCTCTTTCAGCAGCCGCAGCGTCATACGCTCTTGATAGAGAAATGAACGATATTAAAAAGGGATTAGCAAAAATGCAATCTGTCCCCGGGCGTTTTCAGGTTGTCTCGAGCGGAAAGGGGCCGACTGTTGTAGTGGATTATGCTCATACTCCGGATGCCTTGGAGAATGTTCTTGGATTTTGCAGAAATCTTGATTCACGGCGTCTCATTACCGTTTTTGGCTGTGGCGGGGACCGCGACAGAGGAAAAAGGCCGATTATGGGAGCGATAGCCTCCAGGTTTAGCGATTCACTTTATGTGACAAATGATAATCCGCGCACTGAGGATCCACAGAAGATATTAGATGAAATCCTCGCGGGAGTTGATACGGCTGAATGCTATGTGGAAGTTGTGGCTGACAGGAGAGACGCGATCAGGAAAGCGATAATGGATGCGGAGAAAAATGATCTTGTGTTAATAGCTGGTAAAGGTCACGAGCAGGTTCAGATTATCGGGCAGAAAAAGATTCAGTTTAGTGATGTCAAAGAGGCTGCCAGCGCGTTAAAACTCAGGGAGGTCGGTTATCAGAATTGAGCTTGAATGGTTAGCCGATTCACTGGGGTCATCTTCATATACCGGAGAAACTCCCCTGGAAGGTGATATTGAAGGGGTCTCAATAGATACAAGAAATGGGTGCCGGGAGAGCCTTTTTGTTGCTATTGAGGGGGAGAATACCGATGGACACAATTATCTTGAAGAGGCAGTAAAGCTTGGAGCTGAAGCGCTTCTAGTTTCGAAAGCAAAGAGGGAAAAATATGAAGGAATCTACGGTGTGCCGATATTTGAAGTCGACAATAGCGTCAATGCCCTGCAGAAAATCGCCTCTCTTTATAGAGATGAAATCAACGTGAAAACTATAGGTGTCACGGGCAGCGTGGGGAAAACTGAAACAAAGGAAATTGTTGCTTCTCTACTTGCTTTAAAATACAGGGTTCACGCGACCCCCGGAAATTATAATAATCATATCGGGCTGCCTTTGACAATACTTGGTATGGATAAAGAAACAGATATTCTAGTGACTGAAATGGGCGCTAGTCATAAAGGAGAGATTGAACTGCTTGCCGGCATAGCAAAGCCGGATGTTGGAATTATTACGAATATCGGTCCCGGCCATCTTGAGCATTTCGGTTCTCTAGAGGGTGTGGCGGCGGCAAAATCGGAAATATTAAAATCACTTTCAGAGGAAAAGAGCGCGATTCTTCCCGCCGATGATGATTTTTTTGATTACCTTAAGGGGAAAACAAAAGCGAATATGGTTAGCTTCGGTTTTTCTGACGAAGCGGACTGGTCTCCGGAAGAGATTGAATCTCTGGATGAGGGTGGGTACAGTTTTATTCTTGGCGGACAGGAAATGCGAATCAACCGTTATGGGAAATACCACCTTTTAAATGTAGCGGCGGCGACGGCGGCGGCTTTTTGCCTGGGTATTCCAATCTCTGACATTTCAGGCGCGGTAAGGAACTTCAAAGCGATTGAAAGAAGAGGAAGAATATTCGATGTGGATGGCATTTCCTTTGTCAATGATTCTTATAATTCTAATCCGTTGTCACTTAAGTCCTCCCTTGAAGCCTTTATGGAGATGCAGGTAGAGGGTAAAACCTGGCTTGTTCTCGGCGATATGCTCGAGTTAGGGCATTCCAGCAGTGAGCTGCATAGGGAAGTGGGGAAGGTTTGCGGAAAAACGGGAGCCTACGGTTTGATTACGATGGGGAAAGAGAGTGTTGAATTGAACAGGGAAGCATCGGTGCAGAGGAAGGCTCCTGAAATAATCAGCCATTTCATGGATATTGAGAAATTATCCTGTTATCTGAATGAATTATTAGGCAAAGGAGATGCGGTGTTGATTAAAGGATCAAGAAATATGGAGATGTGGAGATTAATAGATGAAGTTGAAAAATTGAGAGAAACTCCAAGAAGGAGAATTGACTGATGCTGTATCATCTCCTATACCCACTGAAAGAATATTTCTTCGCTTTTAATGTTTTCAAATACATAACATTCAGGGCCGCGTATGCTACCGTGACGGCACTGGTTCTCAGTTTTGTTCTCGGCCCGAAGATGATCTTATGGCTTACAAAAATGCAGATCGGTCAGAGAATTAGACCCGATGTTCCTTCGCGTCATTTAACTAAAGAAGGCACCCCCACTATGGGTGGAGTACTGATTATCGGAGCGACAATAATCCCTACATTATTATGGGCAAATTTAACGAATCCATATATTCAGCTTGTTCTGGTTGTTACATTATGGATCGGACTAATTGGATTCTGGGATGATTATCTGAGTGTGGTAAAGAAGCGGCCTAAGGGTCTGGTCGGAAGATATAAGCTGTTTGGACAATTACTCTTTGGAGCTTTACTGGGAATGTTTCTCTATTTTACCCCCCTTGTTCAGGAGCACGCGACAAGCACGGCTATTCCATTCCTGAAGGATACATATCTGGATTGGAACATTTTCTACATTCCATTCGTGATGATTGTGGTTACAGGTACTTCAAACGCGGTTAATTTGACTGACGGGCTTGATGGCCTGGCTACGGGTGTTACAACATTTTGTTTTTTGTCCTTTGCAATTCTGGCCTATCTGGCCGGACATGCTGTCTTTGCTGATTATCTCAATATTCTTTACCAGAA
>DAOWMJ010000088.1 GCA_030643145.1 Candidatus Latescibacterota bacterium
AACCTTCCCCGCCGACGCACAGACCGGCAAAAGTGAAATAACAATTAAAGCGACAACTGTCAGTTTGATACTTTTCATCCCGGCACCTTTCTTTGGTGTACAAATCACTACCTGAGTTTCGGTAATCTGTCCTTGAGTCTTCTTTTGAATCTTATGGTAACCGTTTTTCCAATATTCTTAAAAGCAATTTCCCCTTCCAGGGCAAATAACGCGTATTTACCCTGTAATATTCTCTTATCACTGGATTTTTTTCCCCAGGTACAGGGGTATTTCAATTCATCGAAGGCGATATGGATATCATCGCCGATCTTCCACTTCAGCTTAACTTCCTCGCCCTCCAGAAGCTGTGTTTCTTTCGACCAGGAGGGACTTCGGCCTGATCGCGTTACCTCAATATGCAGATGCCCTATTTCCGGCACCGTTTCCAAAACGCATATATACTGTCTTCTGCTACGCCAGCTTTCGACTTCGTTAAGATAAGAATCGATAGCCGATATTTGTTTGATATGAGTGCCGGAGATTAGTTTTCCCTTGATTCTTTGCAGCTCTTTAACCGCCTGGCCGAGAATATAAGCAGGATCGGAAGAATTGTTAATCTGTTCCCTGATCTTATCGTACTCGCCGAGACCGGCTACCGACTGAACCCTTTCCTCCTTTTCAGCCACCAGGCCCAAGAGCGCCTCTCCCAGTTTTTCCTCCGTTCCGCTGTAGTTTTTCGCGTTGTTCCTGTCATAATCCACCTGTTTGGCTATTTCATCTATCAGTGTGGAATCATTACCATCCTTGACAAACCGGGTAAACAGTTCCCAGTAATTCAGCCCACGGTCAGAACGAAGGAACAACACCGATTCTTTGTCGCCGATATGCATCTTCTCCAGGCCGGTTAAGATTTCAGTATGGTTCTTATCATATATAAGGCTATCCTTGCCGGGATTGTATTTCGGCCATAGCTCACACTGTTTAACAATATATGTGAATTTACCTATTATACCATCCATATTCTTGATGGCTTTATCCACGTTGAAGTTGTAGTACAAGCCTGCTAAATTGGAAGCGACCACCTTATAGCCGGGGAACATTTCCTTAACCAGCCATTTTCTGCTATAGCGGTCGTAGGCCCGGTATATATTCCCACGCTGATCATCCGAAGTACTCAGATAATGATTATCCACCGACTCCAGTATACTGTTCTCCACTCTGGAAGGCTTGGACAGCAGGACATTAAAATGATACAGAAAGGGGATAGAATAGAGTACTATCCATATTATAGATATCATAGCCACATACTTCATTATCTTACGCATGACATTAAGCTGTTTGTTCCTGCTGATTGAATTGAGTATCCAGTAAAAAGGCTCCTTGACACCGGAGGGCCTGATCTTCTCCGGCGGTTTATAGATGGATCGCCCCACATCCGCGCCGATCTTCTCCGGTTTATTGCCGGTATTGGAGGTAAAGAAAATCTGAAAATCCAGTGTTCTTCCTACCACCACCCTCAAGAATTCCCTCAGTTTTACCAGAATATTTCTTACCGAAGCTGCCCATTCGCTGTCGGAAGCCACCCTGTTACTATCCAGAACTTTTTCCAGAAAAAGGTCGAAATTCTCGGAGAGAACCTGTTCATCCTCCGGATCTATCAGAATGGCCTGATCCTCTCCCTCATATCCCGGCAGTGTGTCCGCCTTGGTTATAACCAGCCCCACGGGTATCGGAAAACGTAATTTAAGTGGAGTTATTCTTTCGAGCATGTTGACGAAAGCTGAAGTGCGAGCCTGTATCTCCATCTCCGCCCCCATAATCTTCGGATCGAAGAAGAAGAGTATTCCGTCGGAAGCGGCCATAAATTCTTTTACTTTCTCCGACTGATCGGAGTCTCCTGAAATGGACACTGCTTCGCCACCATAATCACAGGTTACCACCGGAATCTTTTTCTTCTGGTCCAGAATGGCGTTGAATTGCAGAATCCTCTCTCTCATAGTGGGATCTGGGAATGTTCTCTCGCCGCGCTGATCGACCATGGTCCCCGCTCCCCCAGCCGGTGCTATTCCCCATAGAGACCTGAAATTCTCCAAAAACTCAGCGGAAGTATAATTATGGGTAACTGAAATCTGGATGTTCTTAGCCACCTTGCCTTCATGGTGCAACACGGTAAGGTACACCGTTTTCCCGGTATTTTTATGTCCGAAGATGCCGATTTTGGTACCCTTCGGCCACTGGGTAGCGGCTCCTGAATCTCCAGCTGATTTACTTGCCTTTTTAGCACCCTTTTTTATAAATTTAAACAACTTGCCAAGTTTCATAATCTGTTACCGATCCTCTATCTACCAATCGCTTCCTTGGTCTCTTCGACCCTCTCATTAAACTCAACCAATTTATTCTCGGAATAACTGTTCCACTTGAACGGAATAAAAATCGCCAGGAACAAGAAGAGAGCTATCAATAATCCATAGAAAACATACGCTGAATTTCTCTGTGTAAGGGCAAGCCGGAAATATCTGTAGTTGGAAAAGAGACTCTTCGCGTTGCTCCACACAATAACAGCCGATTTTTTTACCCTGTCCAGGAAACTATTTTCGATCAGATATCCCCAATCCCTCAAATACTTCTCTAAGAGCGGGCTGGTCTGTTTCAGCTTTTCAAACGCGCCGACATTACGCAGATGAAATTCCAGCGAATCGCGATCGTCGAACAGGTCATTGCCAAATTTGTCGCGCCGGAGGTGTAGCTCCAGCAACTTTCTCCCATCCGGCATAGCATTAAAATCTTCGGGGGATATATCGCTTTCTACCCCACTCCCGAAATCATCTATAAAACGGCCTATTTCCTTCAAAAAGAAACTGTTCAGGCGGAAATTATTATTAAGAGCTCCGGGGCTTGTAAGAAGCGGGATCAGAGATTTCTCAAAATACGCGACATCCCTTTTAACATCACGCCTCTCTCTGCAATACAGATAAGCGCGATTGGACTGACCATCTGTGTCGGCAACCGATTCGAAGAAGGAGACCAATATTTGGAGGGTCATCTGACGCAAATCCGACTGCTCAGCGGTCCCTGTTTGATCCTTTCCAGAAAATTCTGATCCACTTCCACGGCCCTTTCCCGCTGCTCCCTTAAAGCCTGGAAAACGGCATATATGCCATTATAGGTTTGTAGGAAGGCCTCCATATCGAAGGAATCATAGTTTTTCTCATAGCTGTCTATATATTTAAAGATATCCTGAATATATGATGTTATACCTGCACTCATGTTATTACGCCTTTTAGCTTAAAATATACATCGCCAGATCACTCTTTCCAAGATCATTCAGTTTCTGCGCGTCGGATACACCACGGAAAATCAGGGTAACCTGTTCGACCGAGGAAGATTTGAGCATATCGAGAGGATGAAGGGCCACCTTGTTTCGATATGTATTTATATCAATGTCAACCGGGTCGGTCTCGCCCAGTCCACGCGCCTCGTTAAGTCCCAGGCGAACCTGCATGCTTCGCCATTCATCGTCGGAGAACAGACTCTTATTAATGATAATAACGGCATCGGATACCGACTCCGGTTCAACCAGGTCAATTACCAGATAACTCAACTCCCCTACCTGCTCCAGGCAACTGTCGCCGAGCTCGGAGATCTTGTATGTTTTCCCCCGGTAGGTCTTGGTCTCCGACGCCTCTTCCTGATCGAGTAACTGATCCACGCTTGTCTGAGCCAAAAAGGCCATCATATCCCCCAGGGGCACCAGTATTCCATCCAACATACGAATTTGCCCCGCGATGTCTCTATGATTGTATTCAGACATTAAAAAGGCGTCCACCGAGGATAAATACGTTCTCACATCGGTGTTCTCCCTGTTAAAAAACTTCTCGTTCAGATAGTCCTTTAAACCGGGTCGAATATTAAGGAGCAAAGAAACTACCCGGAACAATTTCTTCAAATGAATAATCATTCCAATCGGATGCCCGGCATTCCTTCCCACCACAAAATCATCGAGATTCGAGGCCATGTGGTACACCATATAATACATTGTTTCTTTGAACGCGTTCTGCAATCTGGTCGAAGCGCCTTCGAGTCCCTTGGAAGAAACCGCCATGTAGGCGCGTGATGAAAGCTTAAGCAGATTCTCCATTCTGTTGCGGTAGTCGACCGCCTTGGCGGAAAGGCGTTCGTCCGCGTTAATACTGACGCACGGCGGGAAATAATCCCTGGCGTGAGCGACTTCGGAACCACTCACAGCCAAGGCCGCTATTTGCAAACACCCGGCTTCAGGAAGATTCGGCGGCTCAATTAAACTGAGAATATAATTCGGCATTTCGTATGGAATGCGGGGTATTTCCTCGGAAGGATCGGGGTCTCCAACCTGTGTTTTATCGCCTACCGCAACTCCCAAAAATACCGGTATGTTGGTATCTTTAACATCCGCTTCGGCTTTCAAGACATTCCCTCCGCTGACCGTTTCATTAAATTCCACAAACATTCCACACGGCAATATAGCCCTGCATCGGCTCACCTCTACCTTTAGCCGGTTCCCACTTATAGTGGCGCTATATTTCATGGCGGGTTGATCCTGTGTCTTTTTAACCAGCCCGTAATTATCGTTCGTTTCAGCCGCGTGCCAGCGGGATAGTTCTTCGAAATATCGATCCTGATCCCTGATATGGCTCATTGAAATGAGCATCCCATCCTGCCAGTTCACCGAATTTAACTCAAAATTATCCATAATGTCACCTCTAAAATTTACTAGACTCTATAGTTACTATTCACTTATGTCAAGTCATACCTCGATTATATGAATGATGAATATCCCAGGTATCCATTATTTCCCGCCTCTACCTCCCCCCGATTCACTTCTATTCTTATTCGATAGTCGAGATATCCGGGCATACAGTAATTTAATATCCTCTCGATTCTTTCCCGGAGTTTTCCTCCGGGTAAAAATTGCCGCACCTCATTAACAGGGATATTACTAACAACCAACTCATAAGTCGAGTCATACTCCTCGAATGATTTTCCAATAACCGTCTCGTTTCCCAGTCGAGCTGTTTTTACACCCAGTTTATATTGAAGAGCTTTCGGAATCTCTGTTGTAGATCTGACATTCTCATTCAGCCGGAATTCATATTTGAACAGCCTGTTTAAAACACCGATTACAATTCCCGGATTACCACCCCACATATAAAGCGACGGCAGGATAGAAATCCACAGCATAATATCATCTTCATCATACCAGCCATCCCCAGAATCAAACTCGAATATTTTCAGAATTCTTTTCAGATGCTGTTCATCAATTATTCCAAACTCGTATTTCAATGTGTTGAATCTCACCGCGGCCTTGTGGCGAATTACCGGCGCGTCAAAGGGCGCCATAAATGAACGAGCTTTATCTTCCCAGGATCTATCCGTATCCCTTATTCCGCCGAGGCCGTAGAAAAACTGGTATGGCATATAGTCGACAGCGCTCTGAGTCCCTATCTCGAGAGTAATACTGGTATCGGGTGTGATGGTTGCGCCGGGTTCGGGTTTCTGGGAACGAATCTCCCCCCGGTAGTTTTCGTGGATACCCACCCCTTTTATATATATTCTGTTTAAATCGACTCCCATACCGGAGAGAAGATTGAGTGCCGTAAGATAATTAAATTTGAATCTGCTGCTGGTAAAATCCGGCATTTTATTATCTTTTGTGATCATCACTCTTTGACAACCTCTACCTTAAACTGACTGTTAATAGATGTGCGGGCCTTTAAAAATGCCGCCAGCCGCAAATTTATAAGATTTATTTCATCATCTGAATAAAAGTCTTTTTCGCGAACAGTTACCTTAACCACTACACACTTTCTCAAGCCCCCCTGGGTGCGCATAACGCCCTTTTCGCAATCTGCACGCAGGATTCTTTGATCGAATGTTTTCGCCCAGTTTACTATCTGATCCAGGGTCATCGCCCTGTCGCGCCCACGCAGGCGGCATGACACTTCATTAACAATTTGTTCCTCCGTCTTGGCGGGAATAGCGCCCGAAACAGGAGTAATATTCTGTAATGAAATCATTCCCGGGTGGCTTTCATACAATTCGCTAACCTTGCCAGCGGAAATTCCATTTGCCTTCGTCCCGTTAGTAACGGAATAATTTACGGTAATGGATTCGGGAGGCAGCTCGATCTCTGAAGAAAAATCAAAAAACAGACACAGTCGGGCATTTTCTTCAATAACAGTGTAAAATCTTTTTTCATCGCCTGTCAAAGCCTCATGCCTGGGAATAAAATTATTCCCCTCGGAATCCGTCACTGAAATGATTTCTACGATATCATTTATATTTTCGAGTATTTCAATTTCAACCAGCCGATTGCCCCCGGTATGCTTAAACAGAGTTTTTTCTTTTTTGTTCACCGCTATAAAACAGTCGAAGTTCATTTTAAACGACTGCTGAAACACAGATTTGTCTCCCCTTCCCGGCAGCAGAATCTTTATCCAGTAAAGTTTTTCGGCTTCCTCCGGCGGGTCGATACCACATTCTTCCAAAATCTTCATAAAATCTCTATCCGGCAGACCTGACCGCCACGCGGTTGCGAAATCTTTCGGTATTATAACGAAATTATTCTCCAGCGGTTTAAAAAGATCGCTGTTCCTTCTCAAACCACCCCAGTCCATAATCTCCCCCCTGCAGGAAAATATATCATCGAGAGTCCCGTACAAACCGGGGCAGAAGCCGCCATCCTGATAAAAATGCCCGTCTACACATGGCAACCACTTAGCCCATCTGAGCTGTTCGAGGGCGCCATCAATGCCCTGCAGGAATAAAATGCTGTCCGTAAAATCATCCGCCTGGCCCTGGTGTTCAATGGTCACATAAAGAACCGCGTCCTTGCCGGAAATCGCGGATGGTTGAAACGTAGAAGATACCTTGGTGCTGTCCCGCTTAAGGGGGGAAATATCATAAGCCCGGTTGCCAAATGTAAAGTATATATTTTTCAATTCGGCCTTTAACAGTTTCTCATTACGAAGCGATGAGAAAAAGAAAGTATGCCCCTCATCCCGGTCCTCTTTGTAGAAGAATTGAGTATGAATATCCACATATACCACGGGATCGGATGGTTCGGCCCGCATTACGGTATAGGCGGGAACCGGCCATCTTAATTCTTCGGGATACAGAGATTTTATCAAAGCGTTTGAAGCGGACTTCCAGGTCTGTTCAATCCTGCTATCAATGGAAGCCAGCTGGCTGGCGTAAAGCCGAAGCAGAATACGCAGGACAGGGTCCATGCGATCGGGTGACTCCGGCACCTGGTCATTCCAAGTCCGTAGTTCCCTGTGCATGTCCTGAAAAATCTCATCGGCTGTTCTGGATTTTTCCGTATTCATCTCATCCCACTCTGAATATTTCCTCGAACCTTTTTTTATTGTCTCCGTCCTGATAATTGCCTATAACTTTCACCGCGATACCCAGTGGATGACCCGGCGCTGTTTCCACGTTCTTAAGAGAAGCCGAAACATTAAACAATCTCCTCTCGTATTTACCGATGGCTTTGCGTACACTTCCCTGCACATCCGAACGGTTGGCGCTGAAAAAGTCAGAGAACTCCCTTTCCCAAAGATCGCAACCGAACTCAGGATCGAACGGGACGGATCCCGGACGGGTGCTCAAAATCAAGCCAATTGAATGGGATATTGAACTATGAAGACCTGTTTCCTTCAAATGTCCTTTCCGGAGAATTAATGGCAGTGATAAATATTTCATCGGCATCTTTAATTAAGATTAATCAACCCGCCTTTCACGTTAACCTGTGCGTTACCTTTAATGTCATAATTTGCGGCCGCCTCCGATTTAATATTGCCTTTGGCCTTTATCTCGATATTGGCCCCCTCGAGTTTTATGTCGGAGCCGGCTTTCATGGTAATACTATTGTCGGCTTCCACGGTCAAGTTACTACCGGTAATTGAAATATCTCCCTCGGTTGATATCGATATGGAGGGGCCCGCAATATCCATCACGATCTGATTCTTTTTGTCCTTCTGAGAAATAACGATTTGCTCTTTCCCATCTTTATCATTGAAAACTATCTTGTTGCCGCCGCGGGTCATAAACATCTTA
>DAOWMJ010000078.1 GCA_030643145.1 Candidatus Latescibacterota bacterium
AGGAGAATAGATGTTCTGGCGATTTTTCCCCCAGCTGGCAATAGCTTACCGGATACGGTAATAAAGAGAAATGTTGCCAGCGGCACATTTTTAACGATAAGTGAAAGCGGTGGTTTGTGGGGAGGCATATTTTGTAATCCGCGCGTTGATTATCTTGTTTCATCCTTTGAGAGAACGATTTTTTCTCCCCCTGCCTGGATATTCTTTTCCCTAGCCTTTCTGATTATTTCAGGGGCTGGAATCCTTATAAGAAATTCCACCCGGGGTTGGTTGTTTAGCGCCGCGAATTTGTCACTCATTTTGCTGAGTGTGACGATCTCTTGTGTATTACTTTTAAGGTCGATCGAATTGGGTATCCCGGCGCTTATTCTCTCAGGGTTGATTATCGCTTTCAGTTATCAGGTTGAAGAACTTATTCGAAGAGGTGTCACTTCACTTTCATGGCGTGACAAGATGGAAGAAATGCTTCTGGATGATCTTTCCCAGGCAATCCACACGGAAAATAAATTCGCGTTCCTCGTTGTTTATGAAAGGGACACAAATGAAATTGTAAATTTAAGCGATGAGGAGATTAATAAGAATTTCGAGAATATGGACAGACTTGTCTCTCTTATGAGAATTTGCTCAGCCACCGATCCCGCCTGGCGCGCGGTGAGAGATGGTGTAATCAATATTAAAAGAATATGTGGGGATATGTTGCGTAAGAAACCCGGTGAAGCTGATAAAGTAGTTAGCTTGCCCGGCGACGTAGAAGTAGCCCCCTTCAGACACGCTCTTGAGCGGTTAAATTCTGAATTTGTTGATTACCGTACGAAGCTGCGCCTTAAGCGCTCGGTGCCCTTTATCCGCGTATGGAAAGAACTTGAAAGGGAATACAAAGGGAGGCTTAAAGCTTCAGGTATAGATCTGGAGCTGGATTTTCCCGACAGGATAGAAAAATGCAGGGTTTATCTCTTGCCGGATGAATTCAGGCATATTTTTAAAAATCTTCTCGATAATTCGATTTGGGCTTTGAAACAATCCGTGGAAAAGAAAATCGGCATGACCTGCTATTTTGAAGCAAACTTTCTTGTCATACGCTGGAGTGATACAGGCTACGGCATATCTGAAAGCCTGAAGAACCCCCTTTTTACAGCGCCTGTTGAATCTTCAAGCCCCGGGGGGACAGGGGAGGGGTGTTATATCTCAAGAAAAATTTTAAGACGAAGAAACGGTCTTATCAGGATTGAAAGCCCAGACGCGGGGAATGGGGCGGTTTTTATTGTAAAGATAATCAAACTGAACTGAGGTAAAAATGACAGGTAAATATCGTATCCTAATCATCGATGATGACAAGGAGTTTATTCGGAGGACAAAAACCTACCTGAAGGATTCCTACTGCGTCGCGGAATCAAAGGGATGGATTGAAGGCAGAGAGGTGTTTCTTAATTTTATCCCCGATGTACTCCTTCTGGATTATAAACTTGATGATGGATATGACGGGATGGATGTTGTAAAAGAACTGAGAAAAGAAAGAAACGACTACCTTATAATAATTCTGGTTTCGAATTATCTCGATAATGTCATAGTCCAGACCGCGAGAAGGGAGGGGGTTGATCAATGCATCTCGAAACGCACTTCTGAAGAAGAACTTAAAAGGGAAATATCGCTTGCCATAGAACGCAATCTTGATAAAAGAATCCGTAAACTCAATGACAAAAAAAGAGAGGAACTATTTATTGAGCCGGTTTTTGAATCAGACGCCATGAAAAGGGTCAGAGATCAGGTTAGAAGATTTATGAATCTGGATGAAAATATTCTTATCACAGGGCCTCATGGTTCCGGCAAGGAAGTGCTTGCTTCATGGATACATTACAGAAGCGCCCGTGCGCGTGGGCCGTATCATACGGCCGGTCTGCCCGAGCTGACTTCAGAACTTTTTGCTTCCGAGTTTTACGGGCATGTCAAAGGAGCGTTTACCAGCGCTGAAATAGAGAGAGAGGGATTGTTAGACCTTGCTCATATGGGGACGCTGGTTCTTGATGAAATTGGAGAGCTGAAATATCAGTTGCAGCCGAAATTGTTAAGAATAGTTGAACACAAATCATTTAGGCGTGTTAGAGGAACAAAAGAAATAAGAAAAAATGTTAGATTTATAGCCTTGACCAACAAGATTCTTTCAGCGGAAGTCGCGAAAGGAAATTTCAGGGATGATCTCTTCCACCGGCTGAAAACATTCCATGTAGAATTACCTCCATTAAGAGATAGAACGGAAGATATTCCGGTACTCGCCAGGCAGTTGTTGGAGCGGGAAAACAGAAAAAGGAGAATGCATGTAAAAGCAATCGATTCCGCGCTCATGAAGATTATGATGAAGTATCACTGGCAGGGTAATGTGCGTGAGCTTGATGAATGGATAAAGAATGGAATGACATATGTCTCAGGGGATATATTACGGAAGGAAGATATCCCTCAGGTGATTGTGCGGACAAGTATTAAGTACAGTGGAATTGACGGTAATCTCTTTTCCGCCTCACATCATGATTTTAAGTTCGAATCCGTAAGGCTCTATCTTTCCCGGCTTCTGAACCGTTGTAAGGGGGATATGCCGGAAGCGGCGCGTATAGCTGGAATAAAGAGGGAAGCCTTATACAGGTTATGTAAAAAACATGGTATAAAACCGGCGGATTTTCGTTCAGGATAAATCCAGGGGTACACTCTTTTATTTAAGAAGTTGCGGGAAATTTTAAATGAATGAATTAAGTGCGGGGGATGGCTCGAATTGGTGTAACCCAATAGTTACAACGTAACTACACTTTTGTTATTTTGTAACTTATTAATACAATTGGTCTTGCCGAAATTGCCAGCTGGATTGTAATGATTATGTTACAATCCGACGCCCCAAACGGATTGCGCCGGTTTCCTCCTTGTTGTGTAACGTCGGAATTGATATTGAGTTACAATGATGAGCTATTTGTTAAGTTATTGGAATACTTTCTGCAATAGTGTAGTAATTGAGGATTTGGTATTGAAATAAGAAAGCCATTCTATTGGGGTATCCGTTCTGGCATGGGTTAGTATCCCGCGTTTTAACTCAAGTCTGTCACTGGAGTGCAAATTAAGGGGATACTCCGGGCGTTAAGTCCGGAGAATATTTCGGTGGAGGTGTTGGGGAAGAAGGCGGCGCAAAAGGGACACCTTTCCTATAGGTGTCCCTCTACTGAATTAAGTAAGGCGTCTCTCAGTAAAAAACAGCATGAAAATCCAGATAGAGAGTTCCCTCAAATAACACTTCTTCACTTACAAGATGCTGATCATAGTTATTTACATAACCGGGAGCTTTATTCCACCCGAACATAACTTTATATTACCCTTATGGTGCCCGTTCGCGATTAGTGAGTTGACATCGCCTCGCGAACTGTTTTATAATCTTCGTATTAATTAATTGTTTTTTATCAATACTCTCCAAGAGGTAATTTGTATTGAAAGAAATTGTCAAAAAGATAATGGAGACCGAACGTGAGCTGAGTAAGAATGTGGAGGAATCCCGCGAGCGTTCTAAACAGATTATCAGGGAAGCGGAAAAGAAAAGTCGGGAGATAGTAGAAGAAGCCAAACGGAGCGCTGTCGACAGATCAAAGAAGCTTATTGAGAAACTGAGACAGGAAGCGAACGAAGAAAGAATAAAGCAGGTTGAAGAAGTTAAGAATACCAGCTCTGATCTTATCTCGAGTAAAGCTAAAGAAATCGAAAAGGCAGCCGGGCGGATAGTAAAAATGGTGACAGGCGGCGGGAACTAACGACTCTTTTTTCAGGTTATTTCTGGTGCGGAGAAATATTGTCATAAAATGGTTTTTAAACCGATTAGCAGATATTCTCTCGTAAACGCTAAGGTAAGGGCAAAGTTGAGTAATCTTTTGCCTGATGAACTTATTGGGCGCCTTGCCGAAACGCGTGATGAAGAGGGGTTTTACAGCGCGCTGTCCGGTACTGTTTATGAAGGTGTTTTTTCCCGCCCCGAGATAGCAATTGATCCAAGGATTGCTGAAAAGCTGATGCTGGAGAAAGAAATCATCTGGCATATGGAGCTTCTTAAGGATTTAAGGGGTAACGTCAGAGAGCTTGTTTCTCATTTTCTGGAAAAATACGAAATAGAAAATATAAAAGCTGTTCTTAGGATTCGCCTTCGAACCGGCTGCGACGATAATCTTGAATATATAGCTGATACCGGTCTTCCAAATTCAATTCCATATCGAGGTCTTATAGAAGCTCCCACGATGGAGGACGCGCTATCGCTTCTCGAGGGGACTCCATATATTACGCCGGCTTTCGCGGCGCTGGATGATTATAAAGAAAGAAAAACACTTTTTCCCATTGAGACCTCTATGGAAATTGATTACTACAAAAGGTTGAAGGGAAAGGTGGAGAAACTGGACAGAAGGGACAGGCAGATAGCCCGCAGGTTGATCGGCATTGAAATTGACCAAAAAAATCTAAATTGGCTGATGCGCCTGAAATTCTATTACGATATCCCGGTTGCCGATCTGCTTGATTACAATATCCCCGGGGGGAGTTCACTTGATCGTTCGAAATTAATAAAGGTTTTTCAATGTGAATCGATAGAAAATTCGCTCTCTATAGCTCTTGAACAGTTTCTTGGAAAGGCCTCCGGGTTCTTTGCCGGGAGTAAACAAGGCGGGAAGTTGTATATTCTTGAAATAATTCTTTGGAATTATCTTGTCAGTGAAGCTAGAAAAACACTTGGAGGATTTCCCTTTACAATCGGGACGATTCTGGCTTATCTGATACTTAAGCGCGCTGAAGTACGCAATCTTATTACTATATTGAACGGCAAGGTTCTGGGGATGAAACGGGAAGATATTGAAGAGCATTTAAGGGTTTTATTTTAAGGTGCCGGTATGTTTACGCCACAAGAAATGCATCAGATAAATGTAATTGTTTTCGAGTCCAGACTTGATGAAGTAGCAAGAACTATCACACGTCTCGGTATTCTGCATCTTGTACAGCTCGATGAAGAGATGCCATGGACGAGAGAAATGAAGGACTGCGGTGCCGAGAAAATGGGAAGTGAAATAGAAAATCTTCGAGACCGTATTTCAATATTGATGAAAGAGTTGAAGATAAGGGCGGTCCCCAAGGTTGCCGTCGATGAATCCATTGATGAATTTGCAGAGCATAAGCTTGAAGGAATGGATGTCAGGATCGCGTTACTTGAATCCGAGACGGAAGAACTTATAGGCAAACGCAAGGAACTTGGGATTCGTCTCAATCAGCTTCGCGGCATTTTCAGTGAATACGCTCCTATCATGGGGCTGGGGATAATGTCGGCTGAGGAAAAACACAGATTTCTGGTTGTTCGATACGGACGTGTTCGTCATAACAATATGGGGTATGTAAATGAAAAAACCGTTCCGCTCGCTGCAGTTGTTCTAACTCTTGAAAGAAGGGGGGAGGAAGACGTAATTCTCCTTATCGGTTTGAAGAGGGACAAGCTTAAGCTAAAGCGGATTCTTCGTGAAGCGGCTTTTGAAGAAATGACAATACCTCCTGACGGGGATGCATATGCCGGTAAAGAGGCAATGGAGGGAGGGATACGCGAGAAGATAGACGGGATCGAAAAGGAAATAGCCGAAATTGGGTTAAAGCTGGGAGAGATTAAAGAAAAAAATGCTTCTTTAATTACCAGGTATTATCAATTGCTGCGTGTTGGAGAACTTTTTGTAAGAGTGAAGGGATATATGAAAAGAACTAACAAGACATATCTCTTCTCCGGCTGGATTCCGAGTTCCAGAAAGGGTTTCGTAAAAAATGAAATCCTGAAAGCTGCCGGCGGACAGGCAATTATTGAGATAGTTGCCCCTGAAGAGATCTCCGGAGTAAAAGAAGGAAAGGTGAAAGTCCCGGTTCTGTTCAGACATCCGAACTTTCTACGCCCTTTCGGAATGCTTGTTTCAAGTTACGGGGTGCCGGATTACAAAGTAATAGATCCTACCTTGCTTGTTGCCGTCAGTTTTTTACTTATGTTTGGGATGATGTTCGGAGATGTTGGACATGGGGCCGTGCTTTGTGTTATAGGGTGGCTTACAGGATTTCGTAATAGAAAGTCGAGTAAGGCGAAGAATCCGGCCATGCTTGTGGGGAGGCTGGCCTTTTATTGCGGAATTTCGTCAATAATCTTTGGAATTTTGTTCGGCAGTGTTTTCGGGCTCGAGGAGCTGTTTGACGGGCTCTGGCGGAAGCCGATGCATAATGTGATCTATTTCTTTAAAGTGGCCATCTACTTCGGGGTTGCTATAATAAGCGCGGGGATAGCCCTTAATATCATAAATGCCATCCGCCAAAGGAATTTTAAGGCCGTTTTCTTCGATCACGCGGGTGTTATCAATGCGGCAATGTACTGGTGTGGGATTGCGGTAGTCTCGGCGTTCCTCGCCGGCAGGCCGATATCCGCCAGACTTCTTGCGGGCGGAATAGGCGTTCCTTTGGTATTGATATTTTTAAGGGAGCCGATTGCAGCCGTTGCCGGAAAACGGAAGCCGCATTTCGAGCAGGGCGTTTTTACATACCTGATGGAAACTGTTATCGAGATAATGGAGATTGTCACCGGATATCTCGGTAACACGGTTTCGTTTATCCGTGTAGCCGCTTTTTCTCTTGCTCACGCGGGGTTGTTTGTCGCGATATTCAGCCTCGTAGATATGGTAAAGGGCGGTAGCGGAGGTGTTGTTTATTCAGTATTGATCTTGGTTTTCGGAAATGCTGTAATTATTGCTCTTGAGGGATTGGTGGTTACCATTCAGGCTATTCGGCTGGAATACTACGAATTCTTCAGTAAATTTTTTGTTGCCGGCGGAGTTGCCTACGAGCCGATAGGAATGGAAGATAACTCAAGCCGGTAAAGATGAAAGGAGAAACGAGTGATGTCGTTGCAGACGCTACGCAGAAAGAGAATGAAGAAGTGGATTACTATTTCAACCGGGGCGGTATTCGCGGTGGTATTAATGGTTTTTCTTATAACACTTACGAGTACGGCGGTGCGGGTTTACGGACAGTCTCCGAAAGAGGATTCACACTCTGTCGCGAAAGAGGAATATACAGACAACAGGGCAAAGATAACTATGTGGGGGTTCGCGGCCGCGGCATTCTCGACGGCAATTGGAAGCGTTGGCGCCGGTATAGCTGTTGCCTACGTTGGTTCCGCCGCCCTTGGCGCGATTGGAGAAAAGCCTGAACTGGCTGCAAAAGCCTTGATATATGTCGGACTCGCTGAAGGAATTGCTATTTATGGATTAATTATTTCCATTATGATTTTAACTAAATTGTAGTTGATGATATGAAGATGATTTTGAATGGGTTATCTGTGTTTGGTGAAAAGGCTGGTAATATTTAATGCGATTTTTTGTGATTGCGGATAAAAACACTGTCGCGGGATTTAAACTTGTGGGGTTGGAGGGCGAGATCGTAGATACGGCTGATGAGGCCCGCGAGGCTTTGGAAAAGGCCTTTTCATCAAGTGATATTGGAATAATTATAATAACTGAGAGGATTGCCGCTTCTATCCACGAGGAAATTGAAGGGTATGCCTTTGGGAGGGATTTCCCTCTGATAATGGAAATTCCTGACCGGGAGGGGGCTCTCGAAGGCAGGGTCTCTATCAGAGAAATGGTAAATGCCGCTGTTGGAGTAAAGGTGTGATCCTTGCGGTTGGAATATGAAAGGGAGAAAAGGCCTTGGTTGATAATGAATCTGTCAAAGAGATATGCAACCGTATAAAAGAGGATGGTGAAAAAGAGATCGCTTCCATCCTGGATAAAGCGGAAAAGACCGCCTTGGAAATAATAAAAAAGGCGGAGGATGAAAAAAACAGGGTTGTAAAAGAGATTCTTGCCAAGGCTGAGGAGAAGGGGCTTGTTGAACGAAGAAGGCAGCTCAGTGGCGTTCAAATAGAAATGAAGAGAGAGAAACTGAAAATTCGTGAAGAGGTCATAACGAGTGTTATGAAGAAAGTGAGAGTGTCTCTTGAAAATGTCAGAACCCGGAGTGGTTATTCCGGTATTTTAAAGGGGCTGGTAATGGATGGGATAGAAGCTTTAGGTGGAAAATCCTTTTTTGTTTTTGTTGACCGCAGGGATTTTAATCTTACCGAAAAAGAAGTTATTCCGGCTGTTCTAGCTGGGTTTGATGGCAAGATAGAGAATGTTGAAATAAAGGAACTTGAAAAAGAGTCTATAGGAGGGGTGAAGGTTGGCGTACCCGGAGGGAATGTAATTTATGATAATAGATTCGAGGCGAGAATGTACAGATTGCGGGATGATATCAGGAATTTAATATTTGAGGAGATTTTCAGTTTGGAAGGAAGAGAGGGATCCGGCAGTGCTTGAGATAATAGGAAATGTGGATAGAATCATAGGTCCTGTAGTTCAGGCCAGGAATATAAAAAACGCGAAAATGCTGGATTTGGTGGAGGTTGGAGAAAACCATCTGGTCGGGGAGATCGTCAAACTCCAGGGGGAACGAGCCACAATACAGGTGTATGAAGATACGACAGGGCTTGTCCCCGGAACCGATATTTACAGTTCCGGAGCGCCACTCTCTGTTGAACTCGGACCTGGTCTGATAGGGACAATTTATGACGGTATTCAGAGGCCGCTGGAGGTTATTCGGAATACTTCTGGTAAGTATATTCAGAAAGGAATTCATGTTTCACCCCTCGATCATGAAAAAAAATGGAAATTCGAGCCTCTGATTGAGGCCGGAACCGAAGTGGATATGGGAAAAATAATAGGGAAGATTCAGGAAACCAAACTGATCGAACACAGAATTCTTGTTCCCCCCGGGGTCAAGGGGAGGGTTACATGGGTCGCGGAAGCTGGAGAGTACAATGTAAAGGAGAACGCCCTGAAGGTAGAGAGTTCCGGCGGCGAGGTGATAGAGATAAAATTTAACCATCACTGGCCCGTACGGAAGCCTCG
>DAOWMJ010000100.1 GCA_030643145.1 Candidatus Latescibacterota bacterium
GGGATGACCATAGGGCTTGCTCCCGTGACAGGCCTCCCGCTTCCCCTGATAAGTTATGGGGGAAGCTCAATGTTGACCAGTTGTTTCTTGATCGGAGTTGTATTGAATTTTGGAATGCGGTTTTACGAGTATTAAGAGGAGTATTTTGAGGAAACTTGTGAATTATATTTTGGATCTTGCCTCCGCTAAAGGTGTAGACTGTGATGTCTATGGAGAAGATTCTGCAGGAATTGAAATTGAAATGCACAGGGGGAATGCAGAATCGGTCGAGAAATACAGAGAGAGGGGGGTAGGGATTCGTCTGGTGAAGGAAAATAGTGTTGGATACGCGTTTACAAGCGATCTTTCATTTATCTCTCTTGACAAGATGTTTGAGGAAGCCTCAGTTATAGCAAAAAACAGTACTCCTTTTGGCGAAGATATTCTGGCTGAAAAACAGGTTTCAGATAGTGCTGAAAATTTAAGTCAGCCTGATTTCCCCCGGGATTCTATCGATAAAAGAATTGAAGATGTAAGACAAATGGAGGAATCCGTGTTTGACTACAGTAGCTCGGTCGTAAATACGGAGGGGACGGGCTATTCGGAAACCAACAGTATAATAACTATAGGAAGCAGCCGTGGATTTATAAGGGAGGAAAAAAGAGGCAACTGTTCAACTTTTATATCGGCGATTTCGGAGCGGTCCGGTGAACTGAGGAGTGGTTGGTACTGGGGACAGGGCGCCCGTCCTGGTGACATTGACTTTGTCTCGGTTGGTAAAAAGGCTGCCGAGAGATCTGTGAATCTTCTCGGGAGCAGGAAGATACCCGGGGGCAGGTATCCGGTTGTCTTTGACCAGATGGCGTTTATTGATATGCTTGGATTCCTAGAAGAGACCCTTTCAGCAGAGATGGTTCTTAAGGGTATGTCCTGTCTTTCCGGAAAGTTGAATAAAATTGTTGCCCCGGAATTTCTTTCTCTTGTTGATGATCCGGATTTGAAAGGTGGATGTTTCAATTCGCTGTTCGACGATGAGGGCGTGTCTCGGAGAAGATTCGAGCTTATAAAATCAGGGGTATTAAAGGGGTATTTGCATACAGTTATGACATCGAGGAAAATGAATATTAGTCCTGCCGGAAACGCCTTTCGGTCTTCGTTTAAAAGTGTTCCCAGACCCGGAGTGACCAATTTCTATATTGAACCCGGGGATAAGAATCCCGATGATATTCTGTCGGAATTATCGGAAGGGCTTTATGTTCAGGATATTATGGGAATGCATATGGCGGATTCAATATCGGGAGATTTTTCCGTGGGCGTTAACGGTTATTATATTAAGTCGGGAGCTGTTCAATGCCCGGTATGTGAGATGACGGTCAGTGGGAATATTCTCGATTCTCTTTCCGGAATTGTACATATTGCTAACGATCTGGTATTTATGGGATCATTGGGATCACCGTCAGTCCTTGTGGACGGATTAAGCGTAAGCGGAGAATGAGGAGGAGAAAGGGATGCATCCGATATTAATTGAAATTGGAATGCTGAAAATATATTCATATGGATTTATGCTCGCGTTGAGTTTTTTTGCAGGTATACTCTTTGCTGTCGCAAGATCCCGTAAAAGGGATGTTGCGCCGCACTTAATATATGACCTGAGTGTTATTTTGATAATTGGGGCTATAGTGGGGTCTCGGGGGTTGTATATAATTACGCATCTGGATAGTTATAACGGTATTATTGATATGATCGCTCTGTGGCAAGGCGGCGCGGTATATTATGGAGGATTAATATTGGCTGTTTTCGGCGCCATAATTTATCTCAGGGTAAAAAGTGTTTCTTTCTTAAAAGTAGCTGATATTATGGCTCCCTCGATAGGCATAGGAATATTTTTTACGAGGATAGGTTGTTTTCTAAGCGGTTGTTGTTTTGGCCATCCGACAACCAGTTGGGCGGGTGTTGTTTTTCCGGATAATTCACCGGCCGGTTATCAATATCCGGGTATACATATTCATCCTACGCAACTATATTCTTCCGCCTATGGGTTGATAATATTTATTCTGCTTATATTGGTTGAAAGGATAAGGGTTGCGGAAGGATCTGTTTTTGGTTTCATGTTCATTTTTTATGGCATTGCGAGATTTATTGTCGATTATTTCCGCTATTATGAAGACTCCGCTATGGTTGGAGTGTTCACATTTAATCAATTGATAAGTATGGGACTTATTGTCGGCGGAGCGATTTTTATTTTTGCGGTCAATTTTAATGATATAAGAATGAAGAAATTCTAAAGTTTCAATCTTCTGGAAGGGTAGGGTGGTGTGATGGGTAGAATCTTGGGGGTTTTAAGGGATTTTCTTTCATTTGTTATATCCTCTTTTTTTACTAACGAATGTCTGATTTGTCATATTCCGCTCTATGAACCGGATGGGATTCTTCCGGTCTCAATCCAAGATGGATGGCCGGAAGGGACTGTTATATTTCTTCAAAATCGATTCTCTTTTAATATACTGTGGGGGATATCACTGCCCGGCAAGGTCTTGTGTAATGATTGCTGGTTGAAACTGCGTCCTGTTTCAGATTATACCTTCCTGGATGATATTCCGGTAATAGCCCCCTTTAGAACTAATGAAACGCTTCTTAAGGTAATAAGATATTTAAAGTTTTCCGGTGGAATATCCGTTGCAAAACCACTTTCGTGGTGGATGGCGAAGGCTTTAAGAAACTATGCCAGCCCCTGTGATTCTGCTTTATTGATTCAAAAGTTGATTATCCCGGTACCTTTGCATAATTCAAGAAGGAGAGAGCGGGGTTATAATCAAGCGTCTCTTCTCGCCTCTTGCGTAAGCGCGGAATTAGGCTGTCGGTTCAGCGCCGACCTTCTCGTAAGAGTGAGGAATACGAAGAGTCAGTCCAGCCTTGACGCCCCTGGCCGCAGGGAAAATGTCCTTAAGGCTTTTGATGTATTGGATATAAATAAATTTTATGATAAAGATATCGTCCTTGTTGATGATTTAGTTACTACAGGGGAGACGGCGCGGGAGTGTATAAGGATTTTGAAATTGAATGGGTTTTCAAATATAATAGTACTTTCCGCCGGGAAGTCATTATCAGCCGCGGATTGATTTCCGGGCCCATGTGGAGAAGAATTAAAGTAAAGCCAAAGAATTTATTGAAGATAATCGGCGTCTGTGTTTCAATACTTCTAAATTACCCGAGGGATAGTTGGCGGACGAGTGGAGTCGTTCTAATTTGAATAGATCCCTTTACTATATGGAGGCGAGGTTGAAGTTGGCCGAATATAGAGCATCAGGGTATAGCTGCAGATGAAAAATTTAGAGAAAGGGGAAAGATATGCTAGTAACAAACAAAGAGCTTCTGGATGCTGCCAGGGATGGAAAGTATGCCGTTGGAGCTTTTAATATTAACAATATGGAATTTATCCAGGCTATAACGGAAACAGCCGGAGAGTTAAATAGCCCGGCGATATTAGCGGTTTCGGAAGGCGCGATAAAATATGCGGGTTTTGAAAACCTGGTTTCAATGGTAAGAATTGCAGCGCAGAGGGAAAATACGAAATTTTCCCTGCATCTTGATCACGGTAAAGATATGAAAGTTATTGAGCAGTGTATTGAAAATGGTTTTACATCGGTAATGATTGATGGTTCACATTTACCGTTTGAAGAGAATATCGCTGTTACACGTGAAGTAGTGCAAAAGGCCGCTTCCCGCGGAGTTTCGGTTGAGGGGGAGCTTGGCAAACTGGCTGGTATAGAGGATAATGTTTCTGTTTCTGAGCAGGACGCGAAATTTACAGATCCTGATGAGGTCGTTCAATTCGTTGAAAGCACGGGAGTTGACTCACTTGCTGTGGCGATCGGCACTTCTCATGGAGCTTATAAATTTAAGGGTGAACCGAGATTGGGGATGAACAGATTGAGCGAGATCGTTTCAAGAGTATCGATTCCTCTGGTTCTTCATGGGGCGTCCGGTGTTAACAGGGAGCATGTGGAAATTGCCAACAGGTTCGGGGCCGACATTGGTGATGCCAGAGGTGTTCCCGATGATGCTATAAGGGAAGCTGTAAAGAGAGGAATAAGCAAGGTCAATATAGATACCGACATGCGAATTGCTTTTACAACTTTTATCAGGAAAAAGTTTTTTGATGATCCCGGCGGGTTTGATCCAAGAAAGTATCTGGGAGCGGGGAGAGAAGCCATCGCAGGAGTCGTAAAGGTAAAGATCAAGTTGTTTGGCAGTGAAAATAAGGTAGCGTAGAAAACTTTAATTCAAGGAGGAGAGCAGTGGCTATAAAAGTTGCGATAAACGGTTTTGGAAGAATCGGCAGGCTGGTCATGCGTGGACTGGCAAATGACAAGCGCTTTAATCTTGTTGCTGTTAATGATCTTACAAACGTTGAAACCCTTGCGCATCTTTTGAAGTACGATTCGGTGCATGGCAGGTTCCCCGGTAATGTAAAGGCTCTGAAATCCGGGCATATCAAAGCTGGAAGCAGAAAATTTAAGATTTATTCAGAAACTGATCCCGCGAATTTGCCCTGGAAGAAACATAACGTAGATGTAGTTATTGAATCAACCGGGTTTTTCAGAAAACGGAAAGCCGCCGCAAAGCATATTGAGGCGGGCGCGAAGAAGGTTATTATTTCGGCGCCTTCTCCAGATGCTGATATAATGATCGTGATGGGAGTAAATCACAAATCTTATAGAAAAAGCAGGCATCATGTGATTTCAACGGCTTCCTGCACCACGAACTGTCTTGCTCCCGTAGTTATGGTTTTGGATAAAAAATTTGGCGTATTAAATGGATTGATGACAACTATTCATGCTTATACCAGTGATCAGAATGTGCTGGACGGCCCTCACAAGGATCTTCGAAGAGCGAGATCGTGTGCCGTGTCCATGATTCCTACAACTACAGGCGCGGCTGAGGCCGTCGGAATTGTAATGCCTAAGCTTAAAGGAAAACTCGATGGTATGGCTGTTCGTGTTCCAACAGCGGACGGATCTCTTGTTGATCTGACTGTAACTCTTAAAGAAAAAACAACAGTTGAGGAAATAAACAGCGCTATGAAGCTGGAAGCCGAGCGTTCATTGAAAGGTATACTTGAATATTGCGAGGATCCGATTGTATCAGTGGATATTGTCGGTAATCCTCATTCATCAATCTTTGATTCGGGGGCCACTATGGGTATTACCCCTAAGGTATTCAAGGTGCTTTCCTGGTATGACAATGAGTATGGTTACGCCATGCGAATGGTTGACATGATGAGATTGATTGCGATGAAGTAATTAAAGAATATATGGAGGGAATAGCTTGGACCGCAAGACACTGACAGATTTGGATCTACAGGGTAAAAGGGTGCTTATGAGGGTGGATTTTAATGTTCCCCTCTCAAGGGATGGTGATGTTGAAGATGATACGAGAATTAAGTCGGCGCTTCCGAGCATTGAATATATTGTTGATAACGGAGCATCCCTGGTTCTGATGTCCCATCTTGGCAGACCGGGAGGAAAAAGTAATCGTTCCCTCAGTCTTAAAGTTGCAGCCTATAGACTGGCCGAGCTTACTGACCATCCGGTAAAATTTGTAGAGGATTGTATTGGGGATTCGGTAGAGAAAAGGTTCTCTACTTTGAAAGCCGGAGAAATTCTCTTATTGGAAAATCTGAGATTTTATAAGGAGGAGGAGGAGAATAACCCCCTCTTCGCGAAGCAGCTTTCCCGGTGGGGAGATATCTATGTAAATGACGCCTTTGGCACAGCGCACAGAGCGCATGCTTCAACTGAGGCTGTCCCGCGTAATTTTGAAAGAAGAGTGGCTGGATTTCTCCTGGAAAAGGAACTTACAGTTCTTGGAAGGCTTCTTGATAACGCCGCCTCCCCATTTGTGGCACTACTTGGAGGAGCAAAAGTCTCAAGTAAGATTGGTCTTGTAAGCAATCTGATTAATCGTGTAGATCGCATTATTATCGGTGGGGGAATGGCTTTCACATTTTTAAAGGCGGTTGGTCTTGAGATTGGAGATTCACTTGTAGACGAACAATATCTCTCGGTTTGCAAAGAACTTATGGATGAGGATGGAAAGGCGTGCGATAAGAGGATATTTCTGCCTGTGGATTGTCTTGTTGCGAGGGAGATTGATGAAAATAGTGAAGTAAAACTTGTATCTACCGGTAATATTCCCAAGGGGTGGACAGGCGTAGATATTGGCGAGAAATCTATAGACTTGTTTTCAGAAGAGCTGGGTAGAGCCCGGACGGTTTTTTGGAATGGGCCTATGGGAGTATTCGAGATAGACAATTTTGCCGCCGGAACCAACAAAATTGCCAGGAAGATTGCTGAAATAACCGAATCCGGCACGAAGACCGTTGTAGGAGGCGGAGATAGTGTTTCAGCATTGAATAAGGTTCATTTAGCTGAGAAAGTTTTTCATATTTCAACAGGTGGAGGTGCGTCTCTTAGATTTCTGGAAGGGGGCAAGCTTCCCGCTGTAGAAGTATTGGAAAAGAAAGATAATTAGTACAAGAGTATAGTAATATCTTTTTTTTAGCGGATTCGCGTGTCGCAGGTATTAAAGATTTGATACGCTAATTGGCTGATTTGTATAAATTGCTACCGGTAATTAAGATAGGGCCGGTTTGTAAGGGGGGAGTCTATTGAGAAAAAATATTGTAGCCGGAAATTGGAAAATGAACAAGGACCATTCGGAAGGCGCTCGGCTTGCGACGGAAATTCTAGGCGGGCTTAAAGGGAAGGACGTTGGTTGCGAAGTTGTTTTGTTTCCGACTTTTACAACTCTTCCTTCTGTTATAGATGTTGCCAAAGGGTCTGCTATATCTGTTGGCGCTCAGAATCTGTATTCTGAGGGCGAAGGAGCGTTTACCGGCGAGATCTCCGCGGTTATGTTGAAAACCCTGGGTTGTAAATATGTTCTCATCGGTCATTCTGAAAGAAGGCATATTTTCGGCGAGGATTCAGCTTTTCTTTCAAAAAAACTAAGAATCGCTCTGGATAATGGGCTTCTCCCGTTGTTTTGCGTTGGTGAATTGCTGGAGCAAAGAGAAGCGGGTAGGGCTGGCGAAGTAGTAGAAAAACAGCTAAGAGATGTACTGAACGGACTTGGCGGGGATGAAATATCAAGTGTAACAATAGCCTATGAGCCTGTCTGGGCGATAGGAACGGGAAAGA
>DAOWMJ010000057.1 GCA_030643145.1 Candidatus Latescibacterota bacterium
AATACCAAAAGATCCCCTCTCACCAGTGTAAGGCCTCCGGCTATCGATAAAAAATAGAGCCCGGCAATCGCCAACAGCGCTCCGAACCACGTCCCCAAGCCAACACTCTGCTTCCAGAAAAGCCCCATGAGAGGAACAATAACAACGTATAAACCTGTAATAAAGCCGGCTTTCCCCGCCGTTGTATAAACAACACCGACTTGCTGAAGAGAGGACGCAATAAAGAGGATTAGTCCAGCAAGAAGACCGCTGACTAGGGCGCCCTTTGCCTTTCCATCACAGGAATTGTTAGATTTCTTTCTTCTCACAAGAAAAAATGGGGTAAGAACAAAAACAGCAAGAGCAAAACGGACACTGTTAAATATAAATGGTCCTACATATCTCATGCCTATACGCTGAGCGACAAAGGCAAACCCCCATATTGCCGCGGTAATAAAAAGTAACCCGTCAGCTTGTAATATCTTGTTTCTCATTTATTCTCATTCCCAAAAAGGAACTTTCTTCCGGATCTCCGCCGGCTGTTTGTTTCCGGCCTACCAAACACGACGATGGCCTATATCAGGAGATAAAAACTAATTTGTGCCATCTCTGCAAGAAAACATATAAACTGCAAATGATGCCAGCCAGTGTTCACCCACATAATTACCGGTCGCTACATGCTCAAGCGCATCTGCCGAATGCAAATCGGCGGATTTCAATATTATCCCCCTTACGGAATCCTTCTTCTTTAAAGAACCGGCTATCCCATAGAGACACCACGCCCGGCTCAGATTGAGCCCGTCGAGATGTACTATCTTCGGATCACTTCTATCGGCCACAACAGCCGGTTTGAGGAGACTGCCCGGCTCACCGCTCTTCAGTGCGGGCAGAAATTCATGGAACCAGTCTTCAAATTTTTCACGATTCATAATCCTTCTCAAAAGATCCGCCTCAACCAAACAGGGAGAAAGAAAATCATCACCTCCCGGTTCCCACCCCCCCGGACACCCGCGATCTCCGGAAAAATAATCAAGACTTCTCTCGATAATCAATTCTTCCAACTCTGAGATACCCGCCGCTCTCGCATAATCAAGCGCAAATATTAACCCAAAAGCTGTATTAGCATGCACTCCCCTTCTTATCGGATAGGTCTGTTTCGGAAGAAATTCAATATAACGATCGACTATATTATCAGTTAGGGGCTGGAGGTTTTCTTTCCACTTTCGGGCTGCACTTTCTTCCCATTGTAAGAGTTCCTGTGAAAGTTTGAGAAGCCATGTCCAACCATACATTCGTTCAAATGATTTACGCCCCGGCTGGTTAAGGTATCTAACTTCAGCCCGGATATTTTCCGCAGTAAGATTCTCATTAAAAACAGCCCGAATAGCGTCCGCCTCCGGCAGGTCCGGAAAGAGTCTCAACAAATGTGCCAACATCCAGTGCCCATGAACGCAGGAGTGCCAATCGAAACACCCGTAGAAAGCCGGATGGAGTTCTACGGGACTTTCTACTTCACTTGAATCGTTCATGACATGAGAAAGTTTGTTCGGAAACTCTTTCTGCACGCATAGAAGAGCTATCCGGGCAAACGCGGAAGCCACTTCAGGCGTCAGAGCGGCTTCGAAACTCTTTATGGAATCAGAATTCACGGCGGGGCCAGCAAGAAGCTCCGCGCAGCAAGCCGGGAGAGTAAAGAGCGCCGAAAAAATAGCGGACATAACAATAGCGCTCGAAGTTAACTTAAAATAATATCTATCTTTTTTCAATCTATCTCCTCCTTTCAAAAATAGCGTTAGTTATCTTCACTGGAAAGAGGCTTTTCCCACCTTCCCACACTATTCGCTTACTTTCAACCAATATTAATTTTTCCCATGTAGTCCTGATATTTATTGATCGCTTAAATATTTTTTGACAAAATGACAATTTGTTTTTATTATTTCAACCAAGTTAAAAAGATTTTTTGTCACTATTCAAACTAAACGATCTGAACGATAATCTTTTCTGGAACTATTTATTAAGAATTGTTTTAACACAAACAAAAACGGGAAATAATAAAAAGGAGTTTTTGTATGATAGAATTTAAACAATTGACAAAGTATTACGGAGAACTTTGCGCCCTTGATCATGTGGATCTTACAATTGAAAGAGGACAGATATTGGGACTCCTTGGTCCAAACGGCGCGGGTAAAACAACCGCTATGCGGATTCTGACCGGATACCTGGACCCCACTTCAGGCACGATCAATGCCAGAGGTCTTTCCATTGAAAAGGATATTCTGAAAATCAAAGAAATTATCGGATACCTTCCCGAATCAGCCCCACTCTACGAAAATATGATTGTATATGACTATCTGGAATATATTGCCAAGATGCGGGGGCTAAACGAAGCACAGAGCCGGAAACGCCTGTCGGAACTTGCCGACGCGTGTGGATTACGCGAAAACATGCACCGCCCGATACACGAACTCTCCAAGGGGTATAAACAGCGTGTTGGCCTGGCTCACGCTATAATGGGTGATCCGGAAATCCTTGTGCTTGACGAACCAACGACCGGTCTCGATCCAAACCAGATAGTTGAAATCCGGAATATTATAAAAGATGTCGGAAAAGAAAAAACAGTAATCCTCTCCACTCATATATTGAGCGAGGTTGAAGCTACCTGTGACAGAATTGTTATCATTAACCACGGGAAGATTGTCGCGGACGGCAGCACGGAGGAACTCAAACAATCCTCCAAATCCGAATACTCTGTTAATATTTCACTCAAGAATGCCGAGTTTGATAATATAAACACTGAACTTGGCAAGATAGAAGAAATCAAGGAAATAGAAAGTATTGGAAAGAATCACGGAGCCCTCTCAGTCAGACTATCCTGCCATACGGATAAAGATATTCGAGATTTAATCTACAAAAGAATAAAGGAGCAACCCTGGATTTTGGTTGAAATGACAAGGGATATCAAAAGTCTCGAAAAAATATTCGGTGAACTCACAAAAGGTAATTAGCGTTTAATTGTCTAATTTAAGAAAAGGAGAATCAATATGCTGAAAGCACGGAATATAGCTCAAATCTTTAAGAAGGAGTTTAGTATATATTTCATATCTCCAATTGCCTACATAGTTATATCAATATTTCTTATTGTAACTGGATGGTTTTTCTTTTCAACATTCTTTCTGTATAGTCAGGCGGAACTTAGAAATTTCTTTTCTCTTTTGCCTATTACCTTCTCATTTATCATACCGGCAATAACCATGCACCTCTTTTCTGAAGAACTAAATTCCGGTTCATACGAAACCCTGCTTACCCTGCCGGTCTCAATAAAGGATATTATCACGGGGAAATTCCTCGCCGCTCTGGCATTTGTGGCAATTATGTTGCTTCCGACACTAAGTTACCCGATTTCAGTATCTTTTCTTGGAGATCTAGACTGGGGTCCGGTACTGGGGGGTTACCTTGGAGCCATTCTCCTTGGAGGAATGTTTATCTCAATAGGACTTTTTACATCCGGGCTAACAAAAAACCAGATAATAGCATTGCTGACAGCCATAGGTATCTGCTTCGCTTTGACACTTATTGAAAATCTGCTCTTTTTCCTTCCTGAATCAATGCTTGGGTTTTTCCAGCAGATTGGAGCAGGATATCATTTTCGCAATATCTCCAGGGGAATTATCGATTCGAGAGACATAATATATTTTCTAAGCTTTATCTTTATCGCTTTATACTCTGCTGATCTGGTAATGCAGGGAAAGAAGTAGAAGGGGAAATAATGAATAAAAAAAGAAACAGTGGCAAATATCTCAAATTCATCGTTTACATTGTAATAGTAATTCTAATCAATGTAGCGGGAATAACGCTCTTTTCCAGAGCTGACCTGACATCGGAAAATATATATTCGCTTTCAGAGGCCAGCAAAGAGGTTGTAGCAACACTTTCCGAACCTCTAACAATAAATGTTTTCTTTACCGGGGATCTTCCCGCTCCTCACAATAATACCAGACGTTATCTTCATGATATGCTTGAAGAATATTCAATCCATTCAAATGACTATTTCAATTACCGCTTCTACGATGTCAGCGTGAAAGAAGGTGATCTTAGCGAAAAGGCCGTGAGAAACCAGGAACTTGCCCACAGCTATGGCATCTATCCCGTGCAGATCAGAAATATCGAACAGGACGAAGTGCAATTCAAGAAGGCTTATATGGGAATGGCTATGATTCACGGAGATATAACAGATAAAATCCCATCAATTACATCCACAGATGGGCTGGAATACCAAATCACTTCCAAGATAGAAAAAATGAACAACAAGATAAGCGCCCTTCTTAACCTCGAAGATCAAATTAATGTCAGATTATACTACTCCACATCGATCGAAGAAATAGCTCCAAAACTTAGAATAGAAAAACTGCCGCAAATCCCGGAGAAGATAAAATCTATTGTCGAAAAATTAAATGACAAGTATTACTCAAGACTCGAATTCCAGACACGAAACTCAACCGACAATCCTTTACTTGAAAAGGAAATATCAGAATACAATGTAATGACTCTAAAATGGCCGGCGATGAAAAACAAATCGGGGGATATAGCAATAGAGAAGGGACATGGCTCAATCGGTATCGTCGTACTGAACAAAGAAAAATTTGAAACAATCGAATTGATTAATGTTATGAATCTGCCGCTGTTCGGCACTCAATACCAACTCGTGGATATAAACACTATAGAGGAAACAATCGGTGAAGCGATCGACGATGTGATAGATATAAATAAAAAAATCGGTTATCTCACCGACCACGGCACTACACCTCTTAGGACAGACAAAGCAAATAGAACTTCAGCTTTTGATAATTTTAATTCTCTTTTGTCTCGCAGCTATTCCATTTCGGAGGTAACCCTGAAGGAAGACGGCATCCCCGACGGAATCGATTGTCTGATTATTGCAGGCCCGAAAGAAGAATTTACCGACTATGAACTCTTCAAAATAGATCAGTTTCTAATGAGGGGGAAATCAATCGCTTTCTTCCTTGACCCCTTTAAACAGATAATGCCGGCTGGGCAACAAATGCAGGCAATGTATAACAGGGAACCTTCTTACATACCTCTAAATACGGGCCTCGAAAGGCTCATCTTAAACTATGGAGTGCAAACAAGCGCTTCTTATATTCTGGACGAGCAGTGTTACGAGCAAAGAATGTCCCAGATGTACGGCGGTGGAAAACAGAGTGTATACTTCGCTCCCCTTATAAAAAGCAAATCGATTAACGACAAAATGGAATTTATGAAAAATATCAAGGGATTGATCACACTCAAAACATCCTCGGTAAAACCACTTGAAGATAAATTGCAGGGAAACGGACTTTTGGCAAATGTGCTCTTTTCTAGTTCCGAAAGGGCGTGGGAGATGAGCGGTCGAATTTCGCTTAATCCCATGATGCTGCGTCCGCCCGTCAACCCTTCAGAATTCCAAAGCTATGCCCTTAGTTTGCTTGTGGAAGGAGAATTCCCAAGCTATTTCAAAGAGAGGGAAATTCCCGAAAAACCTGCCATAGAAAAAGAAGGGGAAGAGAAAGAAGAAGAACCCACAATAGAATCAGAAATAAAGGTTAATGTCTCAACAGAGATTACTGGTGAAAAAAGATTTATCCCCAATGGCAAGCCGGGTAAAATCTTTGTTACCGGCACTTTCGAATTACTTTCTAACAGCATATTGGATGAAACCGGGCAAGCCCCCAGTTCTACCTTTATAATGAACCTTATTGACAAACTCAACGGCAGAGAGGCATACGCTTCCATGAGAAGCAAATCGCAGCGTTTTAATCCCCTTGACGAAACATCACCAGGTACGAGAGCATTCGTCAAGACATTTAATATCGCTGGATTACCAGTAATTGTAATAATTTTTGGTATTATAATCTGGATGCGGCGTGAATCGAGAAAACGTGCTATTCAGAGAATGTTTGAAAAATAACCACTGGAGGAAATTCGGAAATGAAGCTGAAAAAGGAATACATAGGTCTTGCAGTCATTATAGCGGCATTGATTCTTTATCTTGTTCTTAGAAACAGTGACAAAACACATTACACACTTCCCGAGATAGGCCCGTTAAAAAAATCCGAAATAACAAAAATTATCATAAAAACAGATGACGCTGAAATCAATCTAATAGAACGTGACGGCGACTGGAAACTGAGTCCGCAGAATTATACGGTGGATAAACAGAAAGTTGACCGTTTCTTAAACGAACTTTCAAATTTTACCCTAACAGCCATGGTATCAGAATCCAAAATATACTCCCGTTATGGCCTTGAAGAAGATAATAAAATCAGCGTTAAAGCCTTCTCTAACGATAATATCAAAAGGGATTTTTATATCGGTAAAACGGCCTCAACGAATCGCCACTCATTCGTTATGTTTGAAGGTAATCCAAAAATTTATGAAGCGAAAAACAATATTCGAACTATTTTCAAAACCACTATTGATGAGCTTCGCGACAAAAGTGTACTTACTTTTGAAACTGCCGCGATCACAGAAATCTCGCTGGTAAGTGAAGATAAATTGCTCGCATTTGAAAAAACCGTTGTTCCTCAACCTGTAATACCCGGAGACAAGGAGGAGAAAACCCCCGGTGACCCGGATATAACATGGCGGACAACAAAAGGCAAAACAGCAAAAGCTGAACTACTTAAGCAACTCTTTGGAACCTTATCCAAACTCCAATGCAGCGGTTATATCGAGGGAAAAACAAAATCAGATTTTACCGAACCCATTTATACTGTCTCCATCGAGGGAAACAAAACATACTCTCTCTCGATATTCCAAAAGCAGGATGACAATAGCTATCCGGCAATATCATCTGAAAGCGATTATCCATTTCTGCTGAAGGAATGGAAAGCCGAGCAAATCATGAAAGCCCCAGATGAGCTTATAGCAGAGTAACTTGGTTCTGTTACTTTTCGATGTGAAGTGTCTGCGTCGGGAAAGCGAATGCTATCCCCCGTTTCTCGAATTCTTCCATAATAGAAATATTAATTTCTTCCCGTATATCCATGTATTTGATATAGTCATTATTGATGACATAAAAAACAATTTCAAAATTCAGGCTGAAATCGCCGTATGAAAAGAAATGGGCCCTGTTAAATTCAGTATCAGCGATGGAATTAATGATCTTTTTTACAATTGACGGAATCTCTTTTATGTTTGCAATAGTAGTATCATAGGTGACTCCAATCTGGAAAACAACACGCCTCTTCTGCATTCTTTTATAGTTTTTCAACCTCGAATTTGTAAGGTCTGTATTTGAAAACACCAACTCTTCTCCACCCAGGCTGCAAATACGTGAGGTTTTTATCCCTATATGCTCTACTGTTCCCTTATATTCGCCCACCACAATAAAATCGCCGATTTGAAAAGGTCGATCGAAAAATATCGTAAAATAACTGAATAAATCCACAAGTACAGCCTGAGCGGCGAGGGCTATCGCTATACCGCCGATACCTAGGCCCGTAACAAGAGCCGTTATTTTCACCCCCATATTATCCAGAATTATAATAAGGGCGATTGTCCACAAAATAATTCTCACAATTGTAAGAATCGCACTCGGCGCTTCCGCTTGTCCCGGCTCTTTACCCTTCTTTTGCCAGAATGATTCAACTCCATATTTGACCAACATTACCAGAAAACGAATGCTGAGGACCGTAATAATTATCACGACAATTGTTTTTACCCACACGGCGACAGATTCTCCGAGGACCAACCTCTGAATACTCAAATAAAAAGCCGCGAAATAGAGAACTGGTATTAATTTTCCGGATACAGCGTCAACAAGAAAATCGTCGATAGTTGTTGTTGTCTTTTCAGCAAGTGCTTTTATCCGTTTGACAAAAACAGCTCTGACAATCTTCAACACAATAACAGCAGCAATAAATAGGGTTAAACTAATCAGATAATCATAGACCGTGTTGTTTAAATACAGCTGATTCATAATGTTCGTAATCATAATATTTACCTCTTTTATCTTATAAACCCGATTTGTTCAATTTCAGCATCTCAATTTTCTCTTCATATACGACCCCATGATTCTTAAGCCCATCGATCATAAAATCAACACATCCGGGACTCTTGCCCACATATTCCGGAGGGGAGACACCCGCTCTGTCATAAAGCCCCGCTGCTATCATTCTTGCTGCTACAGTTGCCGTATATCCGGTTACACGCGCCATTGAATGAACCCCTGTCTCTTTATCATACCTGTCGAACAAGCTATAAACATACCTCACGTTCCGAGCATCTTTTTTCCCTTCTACAATAACCTTCATCACTGTAATATCAACATCGCCCTCTTTAAGTTCCCACATCGGAAAGAGTAATCTCGCCGTAAAATCAATAGGCCGAATCTCTGATCCGCCAATTTTCACCGGTTCCTTACTAAAAAACCCTGTTTCTCTCAAGACCCCCATCTTCTCAATATGCCCCGGATACCTGAGTGTTTTCTCCTTCATATTTGGCGCGTCAATAGTCCTGGCCAGAGTCCTCAGCCCATCACTGTTAAAAGCTTCAAGAGTTCCAACCTCCGGAAAATCCATATATTCAGGATCAGAGAGTGCTGTCCTTGTAACAAGTACACCATTTTCTACATACCTGGCGGGACGAGTGTATTCCTCTATAACGTCAAGAGGTGAAAAAACAGCCTTGTATTCATACGGCCACTCCCTTAATTCGGGCAGCCCCCCAACATAAATTTCACACCTCTCTGTTTCATCAAGCAAATGATCAACATGCCCGATCAAAATATTACTCATCCCCGGAGCCACGCCACAGTCCATAATAGCGACAACATCTCTATCCTTTGCCAACCCATCGAGCTGAAAGGGATCCTCCGGGAAAAAGGCGATATCAACAACATTCTTTCCGGCGCGTATTATCGCTTCAAATGTTCTATATCCCATAAACCCGGGAACAGCGTTTACGACCATATCATAATCCGCGACAAGTTTTTTTACATCATCCGGGTCGGAGAGGTCTCTTTTTATCTTTGAAATCGAGAGAGAGCTGCTTATTTTTTCCAGAGCAGTTTCATTGATATCGGCAACGGCAACTTCAAAGCCTGGTTCAGCCACAAGATCCTCGGCCATAGGACATCCAATAAGCCCCGCGCCCAAAACAATAATCTTCATTTTTACCTCCGCAAATTACCGTAGCATAAAACAGAAACGCTTACCTTACCAATATCATCTTGTTCGAGAGAACCTTTCTGCCAGCTCTTAATCTGCAAAAATAGACTCCGGAACTTACAAAATTGCGGCCGGCATCGGTACCTGTCCATTCTACTTTCTGATTTCCACTATCCTGCACACAGTTAACAAGCCGGTTAATAAATCTTCCCGATACATCATAGATATCCAGCGTTACTTTGACCTTCTCCGGCAGATAATAATGAATTGTTGTCACAGGGTTAAATGGATTAGGGTAATTCTGGTGTAAAGCCAGGAACATTTGAGGCATAAATATCTTCTGCGTTTCAAAAAGGATTTTATCTCCATCTTCGTTTTCTAATCTTACCTGATAGCTATAGTTTATTCCCGCTTTGCAGTCAAAATCTTTGAACGTATAGTTTAACCCGGACATTGTTATTTCAGCGTCCAGGATTCTGACAAAAGTGCCGACAGGGAATTCGCGTCTGTAAACAGCCAGTTCTGATACCTGAATTTCTTCCGACAGTCTCCATTCTACATTGATCGTGTTATTATCAAAAGTAGCGGAATAACTCTGGACCAAAACCGCGACAAGATATGTATAAAAAAGATATATTCCATCCGCTCCGTCTGCCACAAATATATGATCATTAGATAAGGCTACTCCAAGGGCCTCACCCGCAGTGTCATAATATCCCGCTTCCCTCGGGTTTTCGGGATCTAATATTTCTATCACGCGAAGGCCGGAATCCTTATCAGCCACATAGGCAAAATTACCGCTTACGGCTACGCTCCAGGACTGTCCGGCAGTATCAAAAAACCCTATCTCATCGAGGCTCTCGGGATCACTGA
>DAOWMJ010000003.1 GCA_030643145.1 Candidatus Latescibacterota bacterium
GGGAGATATAATTTTCTCTTTTCCAGTTCTATGATATAGAGAAGGATATCAAGCTGTATCCTTCTTTCTTTTCCGCGAAGCTTTTCGAGATTTGCTACAAGAGCGTTATCTGAAAGCTTCGAGAGTTGACCGGCAGAACTTTCGCAAACCCCCTCGGCAAGTTCTTTGGCCGACAACAGAGCGCCGCCATAGCTCTCGGTGGATTCACGTACAATAGACAAACAATTTATAGGGTTACTGCCTGAAATCATTTTAAGCTTATAACCAGGCAGATTTTCAGAATAATTATTCAGCGCGTAAGCATTCATCACTATCCTCCCTTTCACATGTCACCCTTTTGCACAAAAATAACTTACTGCTCATTTTTAACTATTATAACACACCTTTTTAAAGACAAAAAAAGGCTCAGACAGCAATATTACAAGAGCTTCCGGGCTAAATGGTTTTGTAACGGTTGAATGTATAAAGAAGCCGGCAATATGATAATATATAGGCCATTGCGGGCTATATTTAACGGCCTATACTGAAATCGAGGGAATATTTTCCAAAACCCTGTCAAGGAAAAAATGAGAAAAAATCAAAAATAATCAGGGTTTTTAAAGGATAATTTCACAACAGGAGAGAGACAAGCTAAAGAATACGGAATAAGAAAAAGATGTTGATCTCTGCTGTTTAGCCCCTATTTAAAATTGAAGAAATCACACCGAACTATCACCTTGACTATTTTTGATGTACTTGCTTTAAATATACTTATATAGTCTGTTGCAGGTAATAATGTGAAATCAACTATTCTGTTACAGGCAATAGTCTGAAACCCACAAAAGAAACGAGCACTGATGGTTCGTAGTAACAGGAAAAAAACTGCGAGGAGATTACTGCAGAGAGTACACCCCGCTTATCTAATAATCTTCAGCTATTTATCGGCGGCCCTGATCGGGATGATTCTTCTTGCACTTCCGCAGGCATCCGCCGCCGGGAGGTTGTCTCTTGTTGATGCGTTCTTTACGGCTACATCCGCGATTTGTGTAACGGGTTTGATCGTTGTTGATACCGGAACGCAATTTTCGATTTTTGGAAAATCGGTTATTCTTGTTCTAATTCAACTTGGTGGACTTGGCATTATGACCTTCTCGGTTTTTCTCTTTCTCTTTCTCGGCCGGAGACTTGGAATCAAAGGCAGATGGGCGATAACAGAAACGTTTTCGGCAGCGCCGATCAAAGAGGTTGGAGGTCTCATAAAATCGATATTCCTTTTTACTTTTATTGCCGAAGCTCTGGGCGCGCTTTTACTGTATATTCACTGGAAAGGTGAAATGGGGTGTTCCTCTGCCCTATTTGCCGGTTTATTTCATTCCGTATCCGCTTTCTGTAACGCAGGGTTTTCCTTTTATTCTACAAGCTTTAATGTATACAACAACAGCTGGCTTCTGAATATTGTAATAATGGCCCTTATCGTGATCGGGGGCCTCGGATTTCCTGTTATTTACGAATTTATAACAAGATTAAAGTATAGAAAATCGGGAAAGAGATTTATATTATCTCTCCATACAAGGATGGTATTGACTACTTCATTTTTTTTGATAGTCTCAGGAGCGGTATCGATCTATCTGCTTGAAAGGAACTCCGGTCTCGCGGCGCTTTCTCTCAACGGAAAGATACTCGCGGCATTCTTTCAATCGGTAACGGCAAGGACGGCAGGATTTAACACCCTTAATATTCCCTCGCTCGGGGCCGCGACTCTCTTTATAATATTAATGTTGATGTTTATCGGGGCTAGTCCGGGTTCTTGCGGCGGCGGAATCAAAACAACAACGCTGGCGGTTTTTTTCGGGATAATGAAAAGCAAGATTAAGGGAATGAGATATGTTTCATACTGGAAACGCACCCTGCCCGAGGAAACTGTTTCGAGAGTGCTCGCCATATTTATTCTCGCGGTTCTTACAGTGTCGGCAGGTTTATTGGTACTCCTTGTAACTCAGGGCGGGCCGAATGAAAGTATAAGGGAGTATTTCTTAACATATTTGTTCGAAGCCGTTTCAGCTTTTGCTACCGTAGGTCTCTCGATGGGTATAACGTCTTCGCTTACAATATCCGGCAAGTTTGTTATTATTGTTTTGATGCTTCTAGGGCGTGTGGGACTTTTAACGGTCGCTTATGTGGTTACCAGAAGGAAGAAAAAAATAACTTATAAATATGCTGAAGAAAGAGTCATGATCGGATAAGATTAATAACAGAAAATAGAGAAAGGGATAATAATGGCGGAAAAGTTTGCTACGATAGGACTTGGAAAATTTGGATACAATGTTACAAAGACCCTCTTTGATGAGGGCCATGATGTTATTGCTATTGATGTGGATGAAGAAAAGGTGCAAAAGGTGCGTTTATGCTGCACTCAGGCTATTACGGGTGACGCAACTCAAAAGGAAATTATTGAAACTTTTGGCCTTGAAGAAATGGATGCTGTGGTTGTATGTATGGGAGGCAATCCAAGCGCGGCGACTCTAGTGACTCTTTATCTTAATGAGATGGGTGTAAAAAGGATAGTTGTGAAGGCGGCGGATGAAGATCACGGAAGGATATTAAAGAAGCTGGGCGCCACCGATGTTGTTTATCCTGAGCATGACATTGCCGTTAAAGTAGCGAGGAATCTCTCGCATCCGAACATGCTTGAATACTTTCCGATGGCGGATGACTATATGGCCGCACAAATTGTGCCGGATGAGCGTTTTATTGGCAAGAGTCTTGCGGAGCTCAAACTGCGAATAAAATTTAATATAAATGTGATCGGCCTCAAGAAAGAATTGCCCGGAGAATCTTTTTTTGTGCCGTCATCGGAGTATATAATCAAATCAACCGATACTCTGCTTGTAGTAGGTTCAGAGGAGGATATCGGCAGGCTTAGGGATGTTAATAAAGGCGAGTAGGAGGCTTATTTGTAAACGAATGTGTTGCCGACGTGAACAGAGAGACGGATTCTAATAGATTAGAAGGAGATGAAATATTATGAAAAGGTGTTCTAAGCTTGCGGGAATAGTTGTTCTTATCAGTATCTTAATCAGCGCGCCCGCGATTTCGGATACGGGTGTCAGGGTGAGTGTCGGGCTTAGCCATATTGGTTATGGGGACTTCAATGATATGGTAGGTCCCATGAACAGTGACAGTTTGCTCAATACATTTAATGTCAAGATGGCTAATATGAATTGGATCCCGGAGATTCAGGCTGAGGTGTTTCACTCCCCTCTTCCTCTGCTGACGGTTGGATTGGGAGCTGGGTATATGTATGGGTGTGCAGGTTTGTCTGATGATCTTTTCGGCAAACTGGAGCACACGGTAAAAGTATATCCCATAACTGTCACGGGTTATTTTAAACCTTCTCTTCCTTTGATGCCTGTAAAACCCTATGTATATGGAGGCTTGGGGATCTATTATTCAAAGCTTTCATTTTCCTACACCGGTCTTTGGCAGCAGTATTCACAACAAACAAGTTCTGAACTCACAAAATCGGGGTTTGGGCTACATGGCGGGGCCGGGCTTGAATTTTCTATTCTCCCGATGATTTCTTTCCAGGTCGGTGTGCAGGGGAGATGGGCGAAGATAGAGGGTTTTGAAGGCACCGGAACCGATTTAAACGGGAATAGCATCGATGTTTTTCTCGTTTCTGATTCAGAATTTGAATATCAGGTTAATTCGCAAACGTATGTAGCCCCTGGTTATGGAGCTTGTGATATAGCGGACAGAGATAAATATGATGAAGGTGCTCTCGATCTGACCGGATACGGGTTTACTATCGGATTAAAATTTTCATTTTAGAATTAAAAAGGGGATCTACAAAATGGGGATGTTTTTTTTAAATGTCCCCATTTTGAACCACCTCAGGAAAGGTGTCCCCCTTTCGAACCTTATTAGTAATGTGCCCCTCTATTAAAAAGGGAGTTGTATGTTCGGAGCCCTTTCGACTGTGGATATACTGGTCATCGCGATATATCTGGCTCTCATGTTCTGTATCGGCATTTTCTTTTCCAAAAGGGCCTCCAGGAGTACCGAGGAGTTTTTTGTTTCCGGACGGTCTCTACCCTGGTGGATAATCGGTACATCAATGGTCGCGACCACATTTGCCGCTGATACGCCTCTTGTTGTATCGGGGTTGGTTGCGAGGGGCGGAATATTTGAAAACTGGATGTGGTGGAATTGGGGGATAGGCGGTATCGTAACGGCTTTTCTCTTTTCAAAGTTATGGAAAAGGGCCGGGATAACGACGGACGCGGAACTAATCGAGCTTAGATATGACGGGAAAGTAGCGGCGGGGCTTAGAGGCTACAGAGCAATCTGGTTCGGGCTGCTTAAGAATGTGCTGGTTATAGCGTGGGTAATGAAGGCGATGGCTAAGATAGTGGTTACGGTGATGGGTTGGGACGAGGGCGCCTTGCTGTTTGGAATCAACGCTGAGATTGTTGTTGTCCTTCTGCTTTTTTTGATAGCTGTCACATACACGGTGCTTTCAGGGTTGTGGGGGGTCGTTATGACCGATTTCATGCAGTTTATTTTTGCTATGGGGGGGTCTATATATCTGGCGGTGGTTTCCTATACTAAGGTTGGGGGTTTGGAGGGGATAAGAGAAGGGCTCGCAAGAGGAGAATTCGATCCTGACAAGGTGCTTCAGATTATTCCGAAAATTTCCGAATTGTCCGGGGCAAATCCCTTTACGGAGTTCTTAATTCTCATCCTTGTAGTATGGTGGGCTTCATATACTATAGACGGAGGCGGTTATCTGGCGCAGAGGCTTTTTGCCGCGAAGGATGAACGCCATTCGACTCTCGGTTACCTGTGGTTCAGTATTGCCCATATTTGTCTAAGACCCTGGCCATGGATTGTAGCGGGTCTTTGTGGAATGGTTCTTTTTGGGGTGGTAAGCGATCCGGAAACCTACTATCCGATGATGATGAAGGCAATGCTTCCCCCCGGTATTTTCGGAATTATGATTGCGTCCTTTTTCGCGGCTTTTATGTCTACGGTGGATACTCAGCTGAACTGGGGAGCTTCGCTCCTTGTAAATGATTTTCTGAGGCGTTTTGTATGGCGTGAGAAAAGTGAAAAACAATACGTTATGGCGGCAAGGGTTATAATCGTTATTCTGGCTGTCTTCGGCGCGCTCGCGTCTTTTGCTGTAAAAGACATTTCTTTTGCCTGGAAGTTTATAATATCGGTTACCGCCGGGATCGGTTCGGTTTATATTGCCCGCTGGTACTGGTGGAGAGTTAACGCGTGGTCGGAGATCGCCGCTATGGTATCGGCGCTGCTCTGTACGGTGATCTTCAAACTTCTTTCCGGTATGCCGGCATTTGCCGGGAAGGCCTTTCTGAGATTTCCATATTCCACCGCTCTTACCGTAGCCATTTCCATTCCTGTATGGATATCCGTTACACTTTTAACGCGACCCGTGGATGAGAAACATATCGCGATATTCTGGAAAAAGGTAAGGCCCGGAGGCCCAGGCTGGAAAAGGATACGGGAACGTTTTCCCGAAATTGAAAGTTCCGGTAACGCGAAAAGTACCGCTATTAAAATCGTTCTCGGTATAATTGCGATAAACACGGCGCTCGTTGGAACAGGCAACCTTATACTCGGGGACAGGAGGGTTGGAGTTCTTCTACTTTCCATAACGATTGCCACATTTGTTTCTCTCTTTTTCTCAATAAGGAAAAGCGCTGATCTATAGTTTATCTATATATATCTGATCAAGGGTGTAAAGCCCAACGACAGAGCCTTTCAGGATTTCTCGTACAAATTTCTCGACTACGCAAGCCTCCTGTGGTACTATTCCCGCTGAATTTAAAAAAGGAGGACGGATGCGCTTGTTTCACAGAATTTTCGTTTTAGCGGCCGTTTTTACGTTGATTGTTTCTTTTCTTCCGGAGCAATCGATATGTAAGGAAGCACGGCTGCTTCGTTACCCGCATATAATGGGTGATAAAGTTGTTTTTGTGTATGCCGGCGATATATGGACGGTATCTGTTGAAGGTGGAAGAGCCAGAAGGGTAACTTCATTTACTGAAGGGCTCGAGCTTTTTCCGAGAATATCCCCTGATGGAAACAGAATAGCATTTTCGGGGGAATACGCGGGTACAAGACAGGTTTATACTATTCCCTATGAAGGGGGAGTGCCTGAGAGGCTTACCTTTTATCCTGATGTCGGTGTCATGCCACCCAGAGGGGGATATGATTATATGATTCTCGATTGGACTCCGGACGGGAAGATACTCGTAAGGAACAATCGCACTCCATTCGGGAAGAGGGTCGGCAAGTACTATATCATAGACCCGGAGAAGCCCGGCCTCGAAGAGGCGCTTCAGATACCCGAAGGAGGCCCCGCCTCTTTTTCGCCCGATGGAAAAAGCATAGCCTATGATATAATATCACGCGAATTCCGTACCTGGAAGAGATACAGGGCGGGAAGGGCTCAGAATGTATATATCTACGATCTTGAAGAAAACGAAACGCAAAAAATCACTGAATTTACGGGGACTGATAATTTTCCGATGTGGATAGGAAATTGTGTTTATTTCACATCCGATCGGGAAAAAACTCTGAACCTGTTTAAATACGATATCGATTCAAAAGTGATAACACAGGTTACCGAATATAATAAATTTGATGTCCTCTGGCCCAGCAGGGGAAAGGGTAGAATAATCTTTGAAAAGGGCGGCTATCTCTTTTATCACGACACTGAGTCAGGTGATACAAAGAAGTTAGAGATTACTCTCGACAGCGACAAACCGCCTGTAAGGCCCGTTTATAAAAACGTAAAAGAAAATATTGAGAGCTTTGCTGTCTCACCATCCGGGGCAAGAGCCGCTTTCGGCGCCAGGGGTGAAATATTTACTCTCCCCGCGAAGCACGGAGTGACCAGAAACCTTACCCGCACAGCTGGAATAAGAGAAAAGAATGTTGAATGGTCGCCGGATGGAAAATATCTTCTCTACCTCTCAGAGGAGAGCGGCGATTATGAAATATGGATAAGGCCGAAGAACGCCGGGGGAAACCCTGAGATGCTCACAAAGGAGAGTGATTCCTGGATTATAGGGCCGAAATGGTCCCCCGACAGCAAAAAGATAGTTTACACCGATAAAAAGAACAGGCTTTGGGTACTTGATGTAAAAAGCAAGAAAAAGATAGAAGCTGATAAATGCCGCTATGCCGAGATTAATAATTATTCATTCTCACCGGGCGGTAAATGGCTCTGCTATTCCAAAGTTTCTGAGACTTTTATGTCATCGATCTGGGTCTATTCGCTTTCTTCAAAGAAAGCTATGCAGCTGACATGCGATTTCACTAACGATAGAGAGCCTGTTTTTTCGCTTGACGGCAAGTATATTTATTTCATTTCACAGAGAGATTTTATTTACCCCGAAAAGGAGTGGGAGGACAGACTCTACGTAGGTACATTGTCTGAAGATACTCCATCCCCGCTTACTCCCCTTAATGATGAAGAAGAGATTGAAGCAGGGGATAAAAAGAAAGACAAGGAAAAGGATAAAGAGGACAAAGAGGAAGTTGAGATTAAATCGATCGATGCAGCCGGGTTTGCCGGCCGCGTGGTCGCGCTTCCTCTCGAGCACAAGAGCTACCGCAGTATTTCAGCCGTAAAAGGCGGACTGGCTTTCATATACATTGATGAAGCTGGCGAGAAGGAGCTTAAAAAGTTTGATCTCGAATCCCGTGAAACCAAGACAATCATGAAGGGTGTGGTAACTTATCAGATTGCCGCCGGGGGCGAGAAATTTCTCTACAGAGTTGAAAAAACATACGGGATAGCGAAGCTTGCTCCCGATCAGAAGAAGAGTGCCGGGGCCCTTGATTTCGACGGCATGGAGATGAGGATCGATCCCGTTGTTGAATGGAAGCAGATATATACCGACGCCTGGCGGATCATGCGGGATTGGTTCTACGATCCCGCTATGCACAAGGTTGACTGGAAGGGTATACACGACAAGTATGAGGTCTTGCTGCCCTATGTCGCGGCCAGAGCGGATCTCGATTATATACTTGGAGAGCTTATTGGAGAGCTTAATGCCGGGCACTGCTATGTTCATTCCGGCGATATGCCGAAAGTCAAGAGAGTGCCGGGAGGATTGCTCGGATGCGAATTTAAGGCGGACGGCGACTATTATAGAATTGACAAGATCTATAGAGGCGCGAACTGGCTTAAAGGTGAAAGGTCGCCGCTTACAGAGCCGGGACTTAATGTAAAAGAGGGGACTTATCTTATTGAAATTGATGGTCGCACGGTTACTACCGACGAGAGCCCTTATAAGTATCTGGAAAACAAAGTCGGTGTTCAGGTCAAACTCAAGATAAGTGACAATTCTTCCGGAAAGAACGCGAGGGAGATTACCGTAAAACCGATAGCCTCTGAATTGAGTCTCTTTTACAAAAATTGGGTGGCGGAAAACCGCAAGCTGGTTGATGAACTTTCAGGCGGGAGAATCGGTTATATGCATGTTCCCGACACCTATTATAATGGGCATAAGTCTTTTTACGGGAACTATCAGCCTCTGATGAACAAAGAGGCTTTGATCATAGATGAACGCTATAATGGAGGCGGCCATTCACCATACAATATGGTTGAAATAATGAAAAGAATGGTGTTCAGCTACTGGGCGAGGAGAAACATGTCGCTCTATCCTTTGCCCTTCCCCGTTAATGAAGGGCCGAAGGCAATGCTGATTAACGGCCTTTCTTCTTCGGGAGGCGATGCCTTCCCCGCGTACTTCAGAAAAGCGGGACTCGGCCCATTGATAGGCCAGACTACATGGGGCGGGCTTATCGGTTATGGATATTCACCCAGTTTTATCGACGGAGGAAGTTTCGCAGTACCCGGCTTCGCGTTTGTGAATACCAAAGGTGAGTGGGATGTCGAGGCTGTCGGATTATCCCCTGATGAGGGTTTTGAAGTATTCGATGATCCGGCTCTTATTCAGGCCGGCCGTGAACCTATGATAGAAAAAGCAGTGGAATATCTGCTCAAGAAACTTGAGGAGAATCCCCGAAAGAAAATAACAAAACCGGAAGGCCCTGATAGAAGCTAACCTTTTTGCTGCCGGTCTGCGCTCCCCTCGAAGGGGGCGCAGGCTGCCGGAGCGCCTTCTAAGAAAAGAAAGAGGTAGAAGTATGAAAAAATATGGAATCTGTTTAGTGACAGCGATTATGGCCGTCTCTCTCCTTGCGCCTGTCACCCTTTTTGGCGGTGACGACAAGGACCATGTGCGTTATGTAAAAGACTATAAGGATCCGGTTATCAAACAGATGAAAGAGGAAATGGACAGTTTAACCGCTCTGAGCGACAGTATAACCGCTGAAATCGATAAAAAATTCAAGGATATGAAAAAGGAAAAAAAAGATAACAAAGAAAAATTGAGATTTGATTTTAGAAATGTGAATAAACCATCTTCCCCGGAAGCCTTCAAGGCGCCTTTTCATTATCCACCTGTTCCTCAGTACTATACCGGCACCTGCTGGTGTTTTTGTACAACTTCCTTTATGGAATCGGAGATCAAGCGGTTGACGGGAAAAGAGATTAAACTCTCCGAGATATATACCGTTTACTGGGAGTATGTCGAAAAGGCGAGAGGGTATATTCAAAAGAGGGGAAATCAGATCTTCGCGCAGGGAGGTGAATCGGACGGTCTTTTTATCATCTGGGAAAAATACGGGGTTGTTCCTCTGAAAGAATACTCCGGGCTCACAGGGGGCACGGATAAGCATAATCACAAAATGCTGCAAGCCGAAATTATGGATTATTTTGGACTTGTAAAGAAAACCGGAGTTTGGGATGAAGAAATCAATATTGCTCATATCAGAGTGATTCTCGACAAATATCTTGGAAAACCACCCGAGAAGTTTTCTTATAAAGGTAAAAAGATTACGCCATTAAAGTTCTTCAAAGACATCCTGAAGGTTAACACTGATGATTATATTCAAGTTATGTCCACTCTATCCGAGCCCTTTTATCTCGCCGGCGAATTTGATGTTGTCGACAACTGGAGGCCCACGAAAACATATTACAATCTTCCCCTCGATGAATTTTACGAGAGGATAAAGATGGCCGCCAAAAAGGGATATACCGTTTGTATCGGGGGAGATGTATCAGAGCCCGGTTATAACGGTTTTGAGGATGCCGCGATTATACCCGATTTTGACATACCGCAGGAGTATATAAACCAGGATTCCCGTGAATTTAGAATCAATAACAAAACCACATCGGATGATCACGGCATTCACCTTGTTGGGTATATGGAAAAGGATGGAAGAGACTGGTTTTTAATCAAGGATTCGGCGAGAAGTTCAAGGCATGGGGATTTTCACGGTTATTACTTCTACAGAGATGATTATATTAAAATGAAAATGCTTACGTACAGCGTTCACAAGGATATAATGAAAGATCTCGAAGATAAATTTGAGGAGGCAGAGAAAGAGACTGCCAAGAAATAACTACCAATCGAACAAGAGGGGGACACCTTAAGAAAGGTGTCCCCCTCTTTAATTAGTAAGGTGGTCCTCGGCGGATTTTCCACCGAAGTATTCATGAAACTTTCTAATACCATTTCCAATTGCGGGTTTGGAAGTAGCAAAGGTCTTGGATTATGTTAGAACAAGTTTATCGCCATATCCCACTACGAAATCTGTTTACATGCCGGTTTTTGTTCTCCAGAAATGGATAATTAAGATTTCTTCGCGGTGTATTGTCTTGTCCTGGTGAAAATTAATCCTACCATAAAAACTATTGACACCAAATTGGTCGTTCAGTAGTATTAATATTAATCGGGCGAATTTGTTAGCCACTAATTGACGAACAAATATGTCAAGGTAGAGTGAGGTTGTTTAGCATGGATACACGGGAGATACTACTCAAAGCGGCTCAAAAACTATTTGCGCGCTTCGGGTTCAACAAGACTACGGTTGATGAGATCGCTTCCGCGGCACACATTGCTAAAAGCACACTATATCATCATTTCGAAAGTAAGGAAGACATCTTCCGTGCGGTGATAGAGCGGGAAGGACAAACTTTAGCAAAACGCATCAGGGATGCGGTCGAAGTTGCCGGAACACCACAGGAAAAGCTGCGGGCTTATGTGATCACCCGTATGGATTACCTTAAAGAACTGGCAAACTTTTATAATGCGTTGAGAGATGAGTATCTGGAACACTATCCGTTTATCGAAAGCGTGAGGCAGAAAGATTTTGAAGATGAGATGGCGGTGTTTCAGGATATCCTTTCCCAGGGGTTAAGAGAGAATGTGCTAAATCTGAAGGAGGAAGATGTTGGGGTGACTGCCATGGCAGTCATCACTGCCTTGAAAGGGCTCGAACATCCATGGACCGCGAAAACAGGAATAGAAGACATAAACGAACATGCCGAGGTTTTGTTACGTATGCTCTTCCACGGGATTCTTATGCCGGACTCCTGATGGGTTACGTCAGAATGGCTGTTATATAGCTGTGAGTTATTTTTTTTGTGCCGCAATCGAACTAATAAACGAATTTCGGGCAATTAACAGAAATGGATGACGTTTATCTGGCTTTCAAGTATGTGTTCTAATGAAAGGTTATATGGAAAAGCAAAGCATTATCCGGCAACGTACGGCAGAAGTAAATTTGCCGGATAGTGGTGGCTTCCGAACCAGGAGTAAAATGAATCCCGGGCGTTGTAAGAACACAGCGAATGCGATTCTTATCCTTGCAGATCCGGCTGAAAGGTTCCGACGCCAAAAACTCCATTTTCCCTCTCTAAAGAAATACACCGAACTGTATCGATATCTGGTCATGGTTTTAGGGCTCAATATTCCGCTGATCTGCTCCATTCTCCTGCTGAACATGAGGCACGTTGATTTTACAAGTTTGACATGGGCCTACATCTCCTGTGTCTTCATCGGCTACTATGTTTTTATACTCTTGCTTGTTATCACACTCTTATTTTTATTTTTCTTTCCTTTTAGAAGAATGGTGATCTGTTGCAGTGGAGTAATTATAACGATATTCGTTTACTATCTCCTATTGGATAGTTTTACGTATAATATCTTTAAGATTCACATCGATTTCTTTTGGATCGAATACGTTTTTAATGATTTCAGCGGCATGGGGTTACCGAATTCCACGCTATTCACAATGCTGGTGGCCCTGTTTGGAATTATCGCGCTTGAGATCGGGATTTACGCCGTCGCGCAAAGGGTCAAAAAACCCAAATATCTGATTCTGGCTTTTTCGCTATTCGTGATTCTGTCTTTTGGCGTCAGTCAGGTTATTCATATCGTCGCTTACCAAAGGAACGATAACCGAATTACAAGTCTTACACATAACATCCCGGCTTACTTTCCGCTCACATCGAATAAGAATGCAGTTAAATACGGAGGATTCTTTCCGATCAGAGATAATAACTCCGGGGTAAGATCGAAGGAGCGCCGATACGGTTCTCTGAATTATCCGCTCAGCGATATGAAGTACAGTCCGCTGCCCGGCAAGAAACTTCCTAACATCGTTATTATCTTGCTGGAAAGCTGGCGTTTCGATATGATGAATGAGTCGGTGTCACCGAATATCTACGCTCTCTCTCAGAAATCATCGGTGTTCCTCAAGCATTTAAGTTCAGGTAATCAAACGACATGCGGCATTTTTGGTTTATTCTATGGACTTCACTCGACTTACTGGGCGGCGGTAAAAGCCAACAGCACTCTCATCGACAATCCTGTTCTTATAGATGTTCTCAAAAGAAACCAATATACCTTTGGTGTTTTTGCCAAATCGAAATTTGAACGTCACAAGATAAAAGACACAATCTTTCGCGGCATCGAAGTCCACGAATCCTTCTCGGGGAAATCCACCCCAGATCAGGATGAAGATATGACCAGACAATTGATCTCATTCTTACGCGGGCAAAAGGGCAATCCTCGTCCCTTCATGGCCCTTACCTTTTTTAAGTCGTCTCATTTTCCTTACTGTTATCCCAAGGCCCATACGGTTTTTTGTCCTGCCAAGGAGATAAACTTGGCGTTCACTAACGATGGCACGGTCCCCGAATATTATCTGAATGATTATAAAAACTCGATCCACTATGTCGACGAACTCGTTGGTGAAATAGTGCAATATCTGGAATCATTTCAGTTTATGGCGAACACGATTATTATTCTTACAACAGATCATGGTGAGGAGTTTAATGATAACAATACCAATTACTGGGGGCACGGAAGCAACTTCACACAGTATCAAACCCGTGTGCCGCTGGTTATTTATTTCCCCGATAAAGAGCCGCGGCGCATTACACATGCAACCTCCCATATTGATGTAGCGCCGACTCTCCTTCAGGACTGTTTCGGCTGTGAAAACGATATCCAAGATTACAGCAACGGAAGAAACTTGTTCGACAGGCAAAAAGGGCCGCGCCCCTTTGTAATCGGTAGTTATTTCAATCACGCGTTCATTATTGGAGACAGCGTCTATGAGATTTATCCGCTGTATACCAAGAAGTACAAGTTGGGCGACATTAGGCTGAAAGTGTCCCGCCAACGCCCAGATATTTTGAAAATGATCCTAGGGGAAATCAATTGTTTCTACGGTGATATCGACACGAGTAAAAATTAATTGGCCCGGGGCGGTTTCAAGAATGGATTATCTTAAGTTGATTCTAACGCCGATTGAGACACTTAATAAATCATCAGAGGTTGCGTTTTAAAGTTGAATTCAGGAATGTTCAACAAGGAGGAACATGTTTTCATCTAGAACAGAGAAATGATGGTGTATTCTTTTCTTGACATATGACGTGCTATTCTATAATATGATGCTATGTTCTAATTTGTATACAAATGGTTTCAGGTTTGGACGGGAGAATGTTGATGAAGGAAAAAGATCTTTCGCGAAAAGAAAAGGAAAGACTTTGGCGCCGCCGTCACATGCTTTCTTCCGCTCTCGAGCTGTTCGCCGAGAAAGGGTATCATAACATTTCGATGCACAACATAGCGAAGAAAGCCGAGTTTGCAATAGGCACGCTCTACAAGTTTTTCAGGAACAAGGAGGATCTTTACAAAGAACTTGTGATCGAAATGGCGGCAGATTATCATCGGATCCTAATGGAAGTTCTCGTAAGCGAGGATGATACTCTGACCGTTATCAGATCGTATATCTCGGTCAAATCGAATTTCTTCGCAGATCGTATCGCCTCGCTTAGGATATATTTCGCAGAAACACGCGGCGCAAGTTTCAATATCGCGGCAGGATTGGATAGTGATATACTAAAATTATACAATAAGCTGATGGAAAGGCTTGCGGAGGTATTGAAAGTAGGAATCAAGAGAAAGGTGCTTCGCAGTATCGATCCTTACTATATGGCTGTCTCTCTGGAGGGGCTAACCAATGCCTTTCTCTTCTGCTGTCTGGAGAACCCGGAGCGTCATTCTTATGAGGAAAATATTCCCATGATCACAGAGTTGTTTCTCAAGGGGAGTCTGGCAGAATGATTAAAGAAGAATAATAAAAGCAGAAATTATTTTAAAAAATGGATATTTAAGGAAAGGGGTGAAACCATGTTGGACCTTGTAAAGAAAGTTATGCTGACAGGGGTGGGCCTTGCGGTCATGACCAAGGAAAAGGTCGAAGAACTGGGCAGGGAACTGGTGAAGAAAGGCGAGATTACGGAAAAGGAAGGAAAGGAATTTGTCAAAGAGCTCTCGAAGAAGTCTGAAGAAGCAAGAGAAGATTTCGAGAAAAAGATAGAAAAAAATGTAAAAAAAATATTGGTTAGGCTGGGTGTTGTAACAAAGAAAGATATTGAAAAACTGGTTAAAAGAATAGCCGCCCTTGAAAAGGGAAGAGCGACGGACGGTGAAAAACAGGAGTAACCTTGGCCACCTTAAGGATAAACCGGATAGGAAAAACCTATCGCCACGTGAAGCGTTACCGCCGGATACTATCTGTGTTTTTTAAGTACGGGTTCGGGGGCCTGGTGGATGTGATGAATATCGAGCAGTGCGTGGAAGTAGGATTGAAGCTTGTTTCGCGTAAACACAGGGCAAAGCTTGAGACATTGTCACGCGCCGTTCGTGTAAGGATGGTACTGGAGGAACTTGGCCCGGCCTTTATCAAGTTCGGGCAAATCCTTTCGACCCGGCCCGATCTGTTAAGCGTTGATTTCATACAGGAATTGCCCAAACTGCAGGATGACGTGCCGCCTTTCCCGTTCACAGAGGTCCGGGATATCCTGGAGAACGAGTTCGGCAAGCCTCTCGATAAGATCTTTTCTTCTTTCAATGAGGATCCACTGGCGGCGGCATCAATAGGGCAGGTTCACCGGGCACGCACACTCGACGGGGAGGAAGTTGTTGTAAAGGTTCAGAGGCCTGACATCAGACGGACCATCGAGGTAGATCTTGAGATCATGATGAACCTTGCCGGCCTGGCGGAAAAGCATCTCGAAGGCTGGGATGTTCAGCGTCCCACCAGAATAGTGACCGAGTTCGCCCGTACGATCGAAAAGGAACTTGACTATACAATGGAATCGACGAACATGTTGAGGTTCGCACGGCAGTTTGCTGATGAACCAGATATTTATATACCACGGGTTTACAAGGAAATTTCCAGTAACCGTGTCCTTACAATGGAATATATAGGCGGAGTCAAGGTTTCAAATATCAGCAAGCTGAAAGAAGAAGGGCTCGATCCGGGGATAATCGCCGGGCGTGGTTTCGATTTGGTTATGAAACAGATATTTATATATGGGTTTTTCCATGCCGATCCTCATCCCGGGAATATCTTCATTTTACCGGACAATGTGATCTGTTTTCTCGATTTTGGAATGATGGGTAGGGTGGATCTCGAAACCCGTGAGGATTTCGTCGATCTCGTATTGAGTATAGTCCAGTGCAATGAAAAGAAGGCGACGGATGCCCTTCTCGAACTAACCAGCCAGGAGAAGGAGCCCGATCGCCGCATGCTGGAGAGAGATGTCTCCGGACTCATCGATCAGTACAGCTATATGTCCCTTGGTGAGCTGGAGATGGGAAAGTTGATCATTCGATTGTTGAAAACAGCGGCTCTGCACCGCCTGAGCGTTCCGCCCGATCTCTTCCTGATGGTGAAAGCTCTGGCCTCGGCGGAGGGTCTTGGCCGCGAGCTTGATCCCGGCTTTGACGCCGTTAAACGAGCTACTCCCTTTATAAGACGCGTACGTATGGGCCGTTTTAAGCCCGATCGGTTAGCAAGGGATGTGGTAGATTCCGGAACGGATATTTTCCGCCTTCTGAGGGAAGTGCCCGATGAGGTGAGAAAGATTCTCAGGCTTGTCAGGCAGGGATTGCTGAAAGTCGAGTTTCAGCACCGCGGTCTCGAACCGATGCTTGCTACACACGAAAGGATCAGCAACCGGATCGCTTTTGCTATAGTACTCGCCGCCCTAATAGTCGGTTCGGCTCTAATAGTCCTGTCCGGCATACCGCCCAAGTGGCAGGAGATACCCGTCATCGGGCTTGCCGGTTTCCTGATTGCGGGACTAATGGGGTTCTGGTTGCTTGTTACAATCATGCGACGCGGAAAGATGTAAAGAAAGATATATATCTTGTTTATGAGGGAGATATTGTGAAGGTAACCCGAGATTCGGAGCGGGTGCTTGAAACGCTTAAGCGCCACGGTTATCAGTCCCAGTCGTACAGTATTCTCCGTAGCGATAAGTCATACTTCTTTTCACTATCCGGTATAGACGGAGTGATCGCATATGTGGTCCATGCTAATGTTGCATTAGCCGCCGGGGACCCTGTCTGTGACCCTTCAGATCTTAACGAGTTTATCTCTGAATTCAGGGTTTTCTGCAAAGCACACAGATGGCGGTGCTGCTTTCAAGCTGTCACAGATCGTTGCAAAGAAGTTCTCAAAAAAGAAGATTTCGGTATAATCAAAATAGGCGAGGAACCGATCTTCGAGTTGGCAAAATTGTCATGGGCGGGCGGCAAATTTAAGGATCTGCGTAATGACACCAGAAGCGCGAAAAAGAACGGTTTGACACTGGTCGAATATCGTCCGCTTGAAGGGAAAAAGTGGGCCTGGGAGAAGAATATGGAGGAACTCTCCGCTGCCTGGATGAAATTCAAGGGCTCTGGTGAGTTTGCCTTTCTGATAGGTGACCCCAGCCTGGATGATCCTGGAGAACGAAAGTACTTTCTGGTGCTCAAAGAGAATCAGGTTGAGGCATTTGTGGTATGTACGCCCATTTATGCAAGAAATGGAATCTATTTCGATCTGATGCGACGCAAAGAAAAGACATTACGCGGCACGAACCAGTTATTGATCGCTGAATCTTTCCATTTTCTGAAGGAAGAGGGATACGCGATGGCTACATTAGGCACGGCTCCTCTCGCCAATGAAAATGTGGATGACCCGACCCAGAGCCGTATCATCGAGCTGGCATTAAATCTCGCGTTTGATCGTTTGGGATATTTCCATCGATACAAACCTCTCTATGAATTCAAGAAGCAATTCGGTCCCACTTCCTGGGAAGGTCGTTATCTGGCGTTCTGGCCGCACCGATTCAACCCAATAATATTGTACTCTGTCTTGAAAGCTTATGATCCAAGCGGTGTGACCGGCAAATTGGGAAGACAGATTCAACATGCATGGAGAGGTGTCAGAAAGCTTGATAAGGTGCCCGAAAATCTGTTCTACAGGATAAAGAAACACTGACTTGTTCCTCAATTAATCTGAGAAAACAAAATACCTCCCGGCGACGCCGGGAGGTATTTCTATTTGGTAGCGGGGACTGGATTTGAACCAGTGACCTTTGGGTTATGAGCCCAACGAGCTACCAGACTGCTCCACCCCGCATCATTTTTTTTTACTTCTACTTACACTATTGTTTATCATCCTGAATGTCAAGGAAACTTGGAAGAGATGACTTATTTTTTTTGTCGGATAGCACTTTTATCCTAAATACCTTGTCACCGGGATTAATGTATCCATATTTCTCGCGGGCGATTTTCTCAAGGGCGAATGGATCGTTTATAAGGCTTTCTATACTGTTTTCAAGGAGTTTGTTCTCCTCTTCAAGCCTTCCTATCTCATTCTTCATTTTGTTCAGTTTTTGCTGGGCTTTCCAGATATTTATAAAACCAACATCACTTATGGTAAAAACCATTATTATGAAAACCAAGAATCCCACAAGTAGTATGAGAGCCATCTTTTGTGATATCTTAATACGGTTGTAACGTATTCTTAAGTATCTGTTTTCACTTCCCCAGAAACTCTTCATTATTTGACATACTCCCGCAGGTAAAATTTATTATTTAGCTGAAGCAAAAGCGGAGCGGCCAGGATAGATGCCTATTTCACCAAGCTCCTCTTCAATTCTCATAAGTTCATTGTATTTGGCGATTCTGTCAGTACGCGATAGTGATCCCGTTTTTATCTGTCCTGAATTAACAGCTACCGCGACATGGGCGATTGTAACATCTTCACTTTCCCCGGATCTGTGGGATACCACCGATGTATAGCCGGCCTTTTTCGCCATTTCAATTGTATCGAGGGTTTCCGTCAAGGTGCCGATCTGGTTCAGTTTAATCAGAATGGAATTAGCTATACCTTCATCGATCCCTCTTTTAAGGCGTTTTGTGTTTGTGACAAAGATATCGTCGCCCATTATCTGTATTCGTTTTCCAAGTCTTTGGTTTAGTATTTTCCAGCCGTCCCAGTCATCCTCGCCCAGCCCGTCTTCTATTGAAATAACCGGAAATTCATCAACAAGTTTTTCATAGAAATCGACCATTTCCACTGCGTTCAGTATCTTTCCCTCAGCGTCAAGGTGGTAACCGTCATTCCGGAGGAATTCGCTGGCCGCAGGATCAAGAGCGAGAGCTATCTCTTCGTCCGGTTTGTATCCAGCTTTTTCAATTGCTGAGACGATTATTTCGAGAGCCTCTCTGTTCGATTTCAGGTTGGGGGCGAATCCTCCCTCATCGCCGACAGATGTGGCGTAGCCCTTTTCGGATAATATGCTTTTTAGGGCATGAAATGTTTCAGCTCCGTATCTTACCGCTTCACGAATTGAGTTTGCTCCAACGGGTACAATCATAAATTCCTGAATATCAACATTGTTGTCAGCGTGTTTCCCGCCGTTTAGAACATTCATCATTGGAACCGGGAGGACCTTAGAATTAACGCCACCTATATACTGAAAGAGTGGAATTTCCATAGCATTAGCCGCGGCCTTGGCAATGGCCAGGGAGACTCCGAGCAATGCGTTCGCTCCCAATTTCCCCTTATTCTCGGTATCGTCGATTTGACACATTAGTTTATCGATATATATTTGATCAAGGGCGTCAAGCCCGACGATTTCAGGGCAAATAATTTCATTTACATTTTTTACGGCTTTAAGCACACCTTTGCCGTTATATCTTTTCTTGTCTCCGTCACGCAGTTCGACAGCTTCATGTTCTCCGGTTGAAGCTCCGGAGGGGACTATAGCGCTTCCCGCGGCGCCGCCGCTGAGATATACTTCCACTTCAATTGTGGGATTACCGCGTGAATCCAATACTTCTCTGGCTAAAATATGTTCAATTGAAGTCATATTTTTCCTTTCCTGCGATTTGCTCACCCCATTTTAAAGGGACAAAAACCTGTAAAGTCAGTCTAATTTTGCCCTTTGCAAGTGTCAAGTAAATAAATCGGAGGATTTGATTTAAACCTTAAATCTATTTAAGTTTTTTTTCGAACCGGACATTCTTTACGATAGAAGGTTGGACGGGATTGCAAGAATCAACTTTAAAATTCTATCCTTTCCTGCTATCTTTTTAGACAGATAATTCGAATTTTCGGAAACATTTATTGATATTCTTTCGTATTGTAAAGGTGAAGCATTGAAAGATGAAGATGCGAAACTAATTAGAAGTTGTCTGAAAGGGGATGAGAAGAGTTTTGAAATACTTCTTAATAAATATAAAGGCCCTGTTTTCAGCATCTGCTTGCGAATGGTCAGAAACCGTGATGACGCGGAAGATTTGGCACAGGATCTCTTTATCAGGGTTTTTAATATACTCGATAGATACAATCCGGCGTTTCCTTTCTCAAACTGGATCTATAGAATTACATCGAATCTATGCATCGATTTTTTGCGCAAGAAAAAGAGAAAGAAGCTTCTTTCCATCGATTGCCCCATTGACGGCAAGGATGGTGAAATGCCGCGTCAATTCGTGTCAACCCGGATTGGCCCTGACAGAGAAATGGAGCTTACGGAGAAGATGAAAATACTTGAAGAATCAATAGGAACACTTCCGGAACCTTACAGGATAATAGTTATTCTGAGGCATCAGCAGCATCTGTCATATGAGGAAATTTCAGATATGCTTGCTATTCCGCTTGGTACTGTTAAGGCTAGGATACATAGAGCAAGGAAAATAATCGTTGATTTTTTTAGAAGACGTGGGATCAAAGACTGAAAGGAAGAGGGTTATGGTTCGAAATAGATTTAATACCTTAATAATTTCCGCACTTATTTTTCCGGTTGTATTAATAGTATTGAGCAATGCAGCGTTTTCTTCCTTCCGGTATGAGAGAATCGAAAAAAGGGTTATCCATCTTAATGGAGCTGAGGAGTTGAATGTCTTCGCCGGCAGGAGTGATATCGATATTTCAGCCGATCCTGAAATAAATGAAATATTTTTAAAAATCATAAGAAAAATCAAAGCCGAGGATGAGAAAGAGGCTGAGGAACTTGCGGCTATGATCGATGTTGAGGTTATCAGGGAGAACGGGTTGATTAAGTTGGAGACAAGGTATCCGGACAAAAAGCGGGTCAGCGGAAATATCTTTTCCCTCATTTTTGGACTTGGCCCTAATGTTAGAATGGACCTTGAAATCCGTGTGCCTGAATCTCTCGGGATTTCCGTTGTGACTGCGTCCGGGGATATTGAATTGTCGGATATTCTTATGAACACACAGATATCCACATCGAGCGGGGATGTAAATATCGATAATATTGAAGGCAGATTAACGATAAATGTGGCGAGCGGAGATATTGAAGCTGAAAATATCCGCGATCTTGTAATAAATTCAGCGAGCGGTGATATTTCGGTAAGGAAGGTTCAAGGGAATGCCGAGATATCGGTTGCTTCCGGCGATGTGAATTTGGATGGGATTTCAGGAGATATTGTTATTTCAACGAGTTCAGGCGATATCCGCGCTAAGGATATTGGTGGTGACGCGACTGTCAAAGGAACAAGCGGATCTGTTGACCTTCTTGGTGTTTCAGGATCGGTAAAGGCCTTTTGCGCCAGCGGCGATATTTTTATAAAGGCGACTCCTTCAGGGGACAGGGCTGATTACAATCTCGGCGCTTCGAGTGGTTATGTGAAGCTAAGGTTTGAGAATATTCTCAGGGGCGGGTTTGTTCTCGGGGCGAATACTACGAGTGGGGATATTAAACTTGATTTACCTATCGATATTTTAGATGTGTCGAGGAACAAAATATCCGGTGTTGTCCGCGACGGGAATTCGAAGGTGATTATTGAGACATCAAGCGGCGACATTTCAATAGAGGAGTAATTCGAAATGGATTGCCATCTTTTTACGCTATTGATACAAAAATATTATGACGGTGAGCTTGAGCGAGCCATAGAAGCGGAATTTGAAACTCACCTCGCCGAATGTGAAGAATGCCGCGCGATTGAGTGTCGTTATTCTGAAGCCTTCTCAGCGTTGGAAGGTATGGGGGTTTATAAAACCCCGCCGGAATTTAATGATCGGGTAATGGCTCACGTAAATGTCCGGAAATATAGAAAAAACCTTTTCGCAGAAATCGCCGGCACACTTTACCGCCGTTGGAATCTTCTGCCGGCGTATATTCGGGTTGGTGGGGCTGTAACCGGGGTTTTTGCCCTGTTTATGTACATTTTCAGGCCTGTTTTTCTTTATATGTTGTCCACGGGGGAAAGCCTTTTAAATTTTGCGGCTTCAGCGGTAGCTGTTCTTAAGGAATCCCGGGTCGGTCTTGATATTATTGTAAATTATTTTAAATCTGATCCTGAATTTATTCTGGCGGCGACGATACTTTTTCAGAAATTAAAGGGAATGACCGTTGAAATCCCTATAGGTTATTTCGTATCCGCATTTGTGTTAGTTTGTCTGGTTGTGTTAATGGTTGCCGGAGTGTCACGTTCCTCCTGGCGGAAAGGGGATTCCCATGTCGGCTTTATTTAATGTTTGGATGGTTAAGGTAGTTTTTACACTTATTTCAGCGATTTTTTTAAACCCTAATGTAGGTCAAATAAAAGAGGTTAGTCAGCATTTTCCCATCATTACCATAAGCAGAGAATCTAGCTCGGATTCGCTTGACATCGATAAAGAAAAAGAAGATTTGAAAGAATCTGTAAAAATTACTATTTCCGATGATGGTATAAAGTTTCGCTCCGGCGGGAAAGACCAATTTATTCTGGGCATTGATTCAAAAAATGCCATTAGAAAGTTGGTGGAAGATGGAATCAAATCAATTCCTGAATCCCTTTCAATTAATTTTACATATAATGATCAGAAAAAATATAGACATGTGATAAAAGATACCCGTGTAAAGATAGGGGAATCAATTCATATAAGGGACTATGAACATGTTCAGGGCGATGTTGTCTCTATTATGGGAGGTGTTACCGTAGATGGTAAGGTGAGTGGGGATGTTGTTTCCGTTTTAGGCAACATTGAACTTGGTCCTTCATCTGTTGTAAATGGAGATGTTGTTTGTGTCCTGGGCACTTTATCAAAGGATGTTGGGGCCAGAGTCAGGGGGGAAACTGTCACTGTCGGGTCAGATAAATTCAAATTCCCCGCTATTACCTTTATGCCATTCGGCGGGGACATTTTAAGATTTATCGTGAAGATCGTTAAATTCATTGTGTTAATGCTGCTTTTGTTACTGATTCTCTATTTCATTCCGGAAAGAATAAAGGGGGGCAGTTCTTATGTGACAGGCTCCTTTCTTAAATCTCTGGGGATTGGCGTTCTTATAGTAATTTTCGGTTCAATGGCAATTGTTATCGTGGCTGTTGTTCTCAGTATAACAATTATTGGAATCCCGTTGTCATTGCTCTTGTTCTTATTCTATCTTGCTCTCTTGATGCTTTGCTATTTTATCTCCGCGATTGCTCTCGGAAGTTTCGTCTCTGAGAAAATGAAAGTTGCGGAACATTCAATCTATCTACAGGGATTGATTGGCCTCTTTCTTCTGGAACTTCCGTGTTTGATAAGCTCGCTGATGGGAACTCTTCCTTTATTAACATTTGTGAAGATGCCGGTAGGTATCTTGGGTAGATTTGTCATCTTTCTCGCTCTTTTGGTCGGGGTTGGAGCGTTTGTTCTCTCAAAGGGTGGCATGCTCACTGCAAAACCGGACAATTTACTCGAGGATTAGAGGAGACTATTCTTTACAGTTCGCCTATTCCTTATTATTGTACAGAGTTGATAAGTGAGGAATAATTTTTAGAGTCGGGCTGTATCGATTTGAAAAATATTACAAAATTATATCTGATGTTGATAATATCCCTTGGAATCTTTTTCCCATCGGTATCCCGCTGTCAATTACCTCCTTCCAGCTTTGCAGGAGAAGTGATTGATACCATAATTGTTTCGGGAAATGACATAACAAAACGCAGGGCGATAACGAGGGAAATGGCTTCAAAGCGGGGCGAGAAACTTGACCCTGATTTAATTGAGAGAGATTCGTCATATCTGAACGGTTTGGGGTTTTTCTCAAGTGTAAATATATCTGTCCAGAATCTATCTGAAGAAAAATGCAGAGTGATTGTAAGGGTAACTGAAAGGCCGAACTTGTTTATGAAATACCCTTACCCGATTATAGATTATGATTTTACGAAGGGGATAAGATATGGAATCAGGTGGAAGGTTAAAAATTTCCGGGGTCTTGGAGAAAAATTATCAGTTGATTTTAAAAAAAGAAGGGATAGAGAACATAGCGGCGGAGCTTCATGGTATGTTCCATGGGTCTACGGGAAACGGATGAGATTAAGCTGGGCTTTTTTCAATTACAGGCGGCTTGATGATCCCGAGAGCGCTGATTACATAAAGGAACAGGATGGTATCAGGGTTAGTTTTGGATTACCCCTGTCGAACGATTTGGTCCGTCAAATCTGGATGACACCTCTATTTTCGATGGAGGCAAGACGTTCCAGATTGTCAATACCGGGCAGTTCGGATTATCCTGCCGGGATTTTTTTCAGACAGAGTCTTTTGACTCTCGGCCTGACATTGACATTTGACAGTAGAAATACCTGGGTAGTTCCAACAAAGGGAATTTACGCGCGTGTAAATCTGAAGCATGTTTTTTCAATACGTGGATTGGAACAGGAATATTCATTCTGCAATTTTTACGGCAGCAATTATACTACTTTCAGTAACCTGGGAACCCTTATTCTGGCAGTCAGCGCGGATAACTACGGGGGTTCTTTACCCTGGTTCTATGAGATGGGACTGGGGGGAGAATCCGATTTGAGGGGGTACCGCAGTGATGCCAGAGGGACTTCCAAAATTCTGGGTACCGCTCAGTGGAGAAAGCTGATTTATGGCCCGGAGGTATTTGATATTCCCCGTGTCGGAAAATGCGATCTCAGAATTAATATTGTTGCCTTTGTCGATACAGGCGCCCTGGGGGACAGTTTTGAATATTTTAGCAGATCGAGTTTTTATTCCACTATCGGTGGGGGGATCGAAGTTCTTTCACCAGTTCAAGATATTATAAAGTTTGAGGTTGCTACCGACAGGCATGGCTGCAACGAGTTTTATCTAACATCGGGTACAAAGTTTTAATATTATGAAACCCCAATATTCCCCATGATATTTAAGGGGCCGGCGTATTGTCGATCGGTATTGATGAATCTAAACTTCCGGCTCAATCGTCAGCAGAGATTATTGGGTAATTTTCCCCAACAAGGCTATTTTCCCCTTCTACCGCGGTTAATACAGAGTTTTAAGGTGTTGAATACCGGTTTAGTGGAGAATATTTCCCACTTTTCAGGCTCGAGAACCGGTTTGAATTGAATGAAATATATATCTTGCCCGGTCATATAAATGCGAAGTCTTATTTGTTCCTACCATAACATGTTGTGGATAGGTAGGTTATAATAGACCGAACCTTTGGTAATTAAGCCTTTTTACACCCCGGATTTCATAAATTCCATATCATAACAGGCAGAGGTATATCAGTTGCACAATAAGTAGTTCGCGATTTGTGTGTGTGGTGTTAAGCGGGGCGGCACGAAAGAATTGGTTTGAGGAGATTAAATAGTGAACTTGTTGCGGTATAATAGATTATCAATATTTGTAATAATAGCGGCTGGCTTTATCGCTCTTTTCTTACCTTCTTCAGCGTGGGGAGAACCCCGCAGTTATCTGTTTGGTAATGGAGTTAAGGCTGAAATTTATTCCCCGCAGACGATAATTGATGAATTGATTGAGAGGGATGAGGATGGAGATCTTCTTCTTACTATTGAGGATGGATGGGAATATAAGCTTATAGAGGATACATCCGATCCCTTGATAATCTGTAAAGGGGATAACAGGTTTCACACTCATACCGAAGAAGATATAGTAGCCGCGTTAAAGGAAATAGATCTGGCCGGTGTCCCAATCGATGTTACTGTCACGGTTTATTTACTTCCATTTCCGAGAAGAACGATTCTCAGAAGCACAGCATGCGGCAGCAAGATTTTCTTAACCCCGGGAGTTTATGAATTAAAGCCTCAGGTAAGCGCCTTTATAATAACTCATGAATTGGGGCACTGTTTTCAGAATATCTATCTCCCGAGAAGCAATGAAGAAGAATGGCGCGATTATTTAATGCTCAGAGGAATATACGGTAATCCGGATTATGATTGCCAGTCTGTGCACTGCAACAGGCCTTCCGAGATTTTCGCTGAAGATTTTAGGGCTTTGTTCGGAGGCGAGCTTTCTAGATATTCCGGTGGAATTGAAAATCCAAATATTGATCATCCGGAGAGTGTCGACGGCCTCAAGGAATTTTTTGTTTCTCTCGTGGCCGGTGAAGAATATCTGGCGAGTATGATTGCCGTTGGCAGCGCTGTCTCAGTCTCGAATTATCCCAATCCGTTCAATCCTTCAACAACTATAAATGTACTCCTGGACAGAGAGCTTGCTTCCCGGAACCCAGTAGTGGATATAGGGATTTACAGCGTTGATGGAGCCCTTGTGAATAATATATACCACCGAAATGTGAATAATCCGAATCTCAGCGTAGTATGGAACGGCAAAACAACAAATGGAACTTCAGCGGCGAGTGGCGTCTATTTCTGTATGATTCGAGCTGAGAATTTTGTTAAAACGGGTAAAATGCTTCTCGTCCGCTAGAGCTCTCCGGAATTATGGCTTGTCTGTTATCTCTCTCTTTTGGTAGCTGAGCTGCCCGCAAGCGGCTCCAATATCTTCTCCACGGCTTCTTCTTACAGTTACGGCGGGGGCCCGCGGAAGGAGCAGTTCTATAAATCTGTTTATTCTATCTTCTCCCGGCCTACTGAAATTGCAGGAATCCCAGGCGTTAAAAGGGATAAGATTTATTTTAAAAGGTCTTCCGGATGTGAGTTTTGCCAGCCTTAAAGCGTCTTCATCTGAATCATTTATATCCTTAAGGAGAACATATTCCAGGGTCGTCCGTGTTTCCTTTAACTCGGCAAACTTTTGCGCCGCAAAGAGTGTATCGTTGATATTCTTCGAAGCAGGCATTATTTTTTTCCTGATACGATCAGTTGTGGCGTTCAGTGAAACCGCCAGCCCGAATTTGAGATCCGATTCTGCGGCTTCAATTATCTTGTCGGGAAACCCTATTGTGCTAACTGTAATTCTCTTTTCCCTCAGGGCGAAGGCATCGAGGTGGTTCAAAATTTCAATCGCCCTGAAGAGATTATCAGTGTTCAGGAATGGTTCCCCCATCCCCATAAATACAATGTTGTATCTTTTTCGAGGGGGGATATAATTATCTTTGAAGAAGATAATCTGATTCAAGATTTCGTCGCACCGCAAATCCCTTAAGAAACCATTTTTACCGGTTCTGCAGAAGGTGCATCCCAGGGCGCATCCAATTTGACTGGAGATACAGATAGTTTGATGTTTTTCGAATTCCATAAGAACCGTTTCAATTAACAGGTTGTCTTCGCATTTGAGAACGATTTTTCTGCTGCCGTCTTCAGAGAAAGTTGTTTTCTCGGTTGGAAGGAGCGTTGAAATTGAAAATTGTTTCTGAAATTTCTCTCTTAGAGCAAGGGGAATATTAGTCATATCGTAAAAACTCTTTACCCTTTTCTGGTACAGCCACTTAAGTAACTGGGTTTTTCTGTGGCGTTTTTCTCCAAGTCCTTCTATGATTATAGAGATTTCTTTAATTGAGAGATTCTTTATATTTTGCTTATTCAACCTGTTCTCCTTTTAATGAAATGATATGTGAAAGGAACCCTTTGTCCAGAACTAAAATTGATATATTGGCTTGTATAGATCTCGGAAGCAGTTATTTCAGACTATTGCAGGCGGAAATAGCAGAGAGTGAGAACGGGGTTGAAATTAAACCTCTTTTTGAAGAGGTAAGATATATAGGATGGGGGGATGAACTTGAAAAAACCCGAATTGTTTCACAAGATAGAATGCGGATCGCCGCGGGATTTTTAAACGAACTTGTCGATCTCTCTATTCACGCGGGGTGCGCGAGACCCGTTCTCGTTGGAACGAACGTGTTCAGAAAAGCGGATAATTCTGATGAACTTCTTTCATATCTCCAGAGGAGTCTTTCACTCCACATTGATATACTCTCGGAAATGGGTGAAGCGGCCCTTGGATTTTTAGGGGCATCGTCGGTCCTGGATGGTGAAGAAAAAGTGCTTCTTATAGATATAGGCGGAACGAGCACCGAAGTTGCGTGGGGAAAAGGGGGATCCTTTGATGATTATATCGAGATTCCTTTCGGCACTCACAGAGTTGCTTTAATACAGAGGGCTGGGCCCGGCACACTTGGGGGGCGTTTTTTAAAAAGGAATTTTATCAATTCTCTGGATCCTACAGGCTCAGGCGGCGATCTGTTAAATTCGAAACTTTCTTCCTTGCCCTTAGGAGTAGAAAATTTTAAAATCGTTGCAACGGGAGGGACGGCTGTTAGTTCAGCCCTGATTCTGAGGTTTATGAAGAGAATGCCCAATGTGGCGGCAAACGACCATATAATTACTGAAGAATTGTTACTGATGGCCAGAAGGCTTGACAGATTGTCTCTACGCGAGTTATATCGTTTTCTTCCAGTAACGGAGCAGAGGGCAAGGCTTTTGATTCCGGGGCTTATTTTATTAACTTCGATTATAAGCTCTCTTGGAGTAAGTAAAATTAAAGTTACGCCTCGCGATCTTCGCTGGGGAGTTTTAATCTCCGGGGGCAAATTCGAGGGAGGGTATTTGTTCAATGAGTAAAAAAATTCTTATTGTTGACGATGAAGAGAGTATAAGGAACGTACTTGAAAAGCTCCTTATTTACGAGAAATATACGACTTTGGCCGTTTCCGATGGAAAGGGAGCGATAGAGGCTGTCAATAGTGAATTGGTCGATATAGTTCTTCTTGATATAAAGATGCCCGGAATGGACGGAATTGAAGTCCTGAAACAAATAAAAGTGATAGATCCCACACTTCCGGTGGTGATTGTTTCAGGTCACGGTACGATTGAAACCGCTGTGGAGGCGACAAAGTTTGGGGCCTTTGATTTTATAGAAAAACCTATCGATATGGACAGAGTGCTTTTGACGGTAAGGAACGGGATTAATCAGGGAAAGTTGACAAGGCAGAATATTAGATTGCAAAGTCGTTTTGGAGGCAAAACAAGAATTGTTGGAAAACATGAAAGTATTAAGGAAATCATGGATATTATCGAGCAGGTAGCTCCAACTGCAGCGCGTGTGCTTGTGACAGGAGAAAATGGAACAGGCAAAGAGCTGGTTGCAAGAAGGATTCATGAATTAAGTGACAGGAGTTCTGAAAGTTTTATCGAGGTAAACTGCGCAGCGATTCCGGAGGATCTGATTGAGAGTGAACTGTTCGGTCACGAAAAGGGAGCTTTTACGGGAGCCACAGCAAGAAGAATCGGCAAATTTGAACTTGCTGACGAGGGGACATTATTCCTTGATGAGGTTGGAGATATGAGTCTGTCAGCTCAGGCGAAGGTCCTTCGTGTTCTTCAGGAATCTACATTCGAACGTGTGGGAGGCGCCGGGCGGATAGTTGTAAATGTAAGGGTTATCACCGCGTCTAACAAAGATCTGATTGAGGAAGTTGAAAAGGGAAATTTTAGGGAGGATCTCTTTTTCAGGCTTAATGTTGTACCGATAGAGGTTCCTCCTTTAAGAAAGCGAAGAACTGATATACCTCTTTTATCCGATTTTTTTCTAAAGCGGACTAGTGAAAAACTTGGAATTGTTACAAAAAGGCTTTCCGGTTCAGCGCTTGGAATAATGAAAGGATATCGATGGCCCGGGAATGTCCGGGAATTGAAGAATATTATTGAGAGACTGTGTATTCTAACAAAGGGTGATGAAATCAAGGATACTAATTTACACTTTCTTACCGGTGATCAAAATAGGGTTTTGCATAGTGATCCATTCTCCATAGAAGGTTTCCAGAATTTCAGAGAATCGACCGAGAAGGAATATCTCCTTCGGAAAGTTCGGAATAATAATGGAAATATTTCACAAACAGCTCGCCGGCTTGGTATGCAGAGGAGCAATTTATACAAAAAACTTGAAAAATATGGTATTGATTACCGGGGTGAAGGGGAAAATGAACAGACAAAAGAAGGCTGATTTTGTGATCGCTGAAAATTTAAGATAAACTTATTCCCCGTCGGCATTTTCTCTCTTTTGTTGGAATATTTATTTGACCGCCGTGGAGTAAAATGTTAGATTAGTACATGGATAATAGGGCTTGTTGGGGGTTTGAAGCGCTAATGGCTTCAAAAAAGAGGAGGAATCATGAAAGTAAAAGTGTTTGGTAGTACCCTTCTTGTTATTATTCTCCTTTCATCTTCGGTATCCGCTACTCCAACCGCGGGGTTATACGGCGTCAATTCAATATCAACATTTCTCAATCTGTTTGCGGTTAGATTTATTGATCGATGTTTTGTTGATAATAGAGGCGCCAATGCCGATAGTTGGACAGAGACGGGCGATCTCCTCGGTGGAGATGCTGACGACTATGCTAATGGCAAGATGCCGGATCAGAGCAAAGGAAGCATAAATAGGCTCACACCGGGATATAATGATTTAGAAGTACAGAGTAAAGCTATTGTGTTTTGTCAGTAACAAATCACAGGTTTGCCTGAGAGAAATTGGAGAAATCGATGCCGGAAGACCCATCGGGTAATGACAATTTTGGATATGGTAAAGAACACTCTGAAAATGATTTCAAATCTACCGGTTCTGCGGAAGAACTTGGGGATGTACATTTTTCTACGGAGAACTATTCTGTAGCTCTGGAATATTATACGCAGGTTCTTCAGGAAAATACAAATTGGAATTCAGTCGATATTATTCGCATATACCGTAAAATAAGTGATTGCTATAGGAAAAAGGGAATGTTGAGTGAAGCGATGGCTTTTCTTGAAGATGCCAAGCTTCATTGCACGGATGAAAGTACAATACCGGAGGGCATATTATCCTGCCGACGGGGTATAATCTACTACGAACAGGACGATATCAAAAAGGCTCTCAGAGAGGGTTGCCAGGCTTACAGAATATTAAGAATCAGCAATGAACACGGGGAAGTAGCTCATACACAGTTATTGATGGCTAATTGTTATTCCAGGCTGGGAAAGAGCGACGAAGCTGAAAAGTGTTATCTCGACGCACTTTCCACATATCGTAGAATAAGTGATGTTGTTGGTGAATCTTACGTGCTTAATAACTTAGGATTATTCCACAAAAACGCGTGCCGTTGGGGAAGAGCTCTTCAATTTTTAAACAGAGCTTTGGGGATATGTGAAGAAATCGGATTATCCCGGAATGAGATTCGTGTAAGACTGAATCTTGGGATTGTTCATTTAAAAAAGCGTGATTTTGCCGAAGCTGAGATTGCTTTTTCGAAGGTGCGTGAAATGGCCAGGAGAATCGGGGATGACCTGAAGTACGCGCGCGCGACACTCATGCTGGGAGTAAAAGAAACAAAAACCGGCAATTTGTTATCCGCGGAAAAACATCTTCTCGAAGCAAAGGTTATTTCCGAGAAGAAAGAGTACAGAAGAGAAATTGTTTTGTCCGATGAGTTCCTCGGCGATTATATGTTTGTTAAAGGGGATTATGAAGGGGCTTCTGAGAATTATGAGAAGGCGCTTGCCGGAGCTCGGAGGATTCTTCCTGAAACCGATATTGCCGCTGAAGTGCTTAGGAGGCAAATGAATGTTCATCTGGCTCTCAAAGATCCCGGCAAAGTTTTATCCATAGGTAAAAAAGCTCTTAAAGTAGCCAGGAATTGTAACGAAGTTCACGAGCTTGGTTTTATTGAAAGAGCAATGGGTGACGCCTACGCGATGCTGAAAGATAAGGAAAAAACGAAAAAGTACATTAACTCCAGTATTCGGGTCTTTCTGGCTGTTAACAACCCTTATGAAGCCCACAAATCAGGGTACAGTATTGGTGAACACCTCTTAAGACAGGGCGATAGAAAATCCTTAATTATGGGGAGGAAGTTTATTAAAGAGTCCCTCTCCTATTTTGAAAGAGCGGAAGAATATCAGGAAATTGTTAAATGTCATTATTTGCTGGCAAAGATAGAGTACTCACTTGATAATATGGATGAATGTCTGCTTCATATGTACGAAACGAGGCATCTGGCCCAGGAACTCGGCGATCGTAATATTCTCCGCCGGTTGAATCGCTTAAGAAA
>DAOWMJ010000215.1 GCA_030643145.1 Candidatus Latescibacterota bacterium
CTGAACTGCAAAACCAGCGTGTACAGATGGAAGACGCCCTCGATAATTTTAAAAAACTTCTCGGAATTTCAATATATGAGGAAATTATTATTGTCGCTGATGTTTCTTATATGCCCGTCGAGATCGATCTTAAAAAGGCAATTGAGCATGGCCTGAAAAACCGTATGGAAATACGGCAGTCGCAAATTGATATCAGAAACGCCGAGAATAATCTTATTGAGACAAGCTCCAATAATGAATTCAGGGGGGATCTCAATCTTTCTTACGGAAGCACCGGGATGGATGAAGCCTTCAGTAATCTTTACGATTCTCCGGACAAAGACCAGCAATTCCGGGTGACACTCGAAGTCCCCCTGTGGGACTGGGGCGAAAAGGAGTCGATGATTGAAGCCTCAAGAGCAACAATCGACTCGAAAAAACTTGATCTTGAAAGTAAAAAAGATGACATAATGATAGGCATAAGAGAAACATACCGCAACCTTCAGAACCAGATAACACAGATTGAGATTACGAATCAGAATGTCCGTCTCTCCGAACTGACATACGAAATTAATCTTGAACGATATAAAAACGGAGACCTGACGAGTAAAGACCTTAACGATTACCAGAATCAGCTCTCCCGGGAGAAAAACTCGAAGATTTCCGCGCTGATTCAATACAAACTATACGTTCTGGAAATGAAGATAAAATCCCTGTGGAATTTTGAAAATAATTGTTCAGTCCTCGACCAGATGCAATAAGGAGATAACAGTGAAGAAATATCTACTATCTATTGCCGCCCTTTTGTTTCTTGTTTCGTGCGGCGGCGATGATCTTGATTCAGACAGCAGCCTGCCGGCTCCTGTTTCCGTAACGGTAGTCAAGTCCTCGTCAATCGAAGAATTTATAACCGCAACCGGAACCATCAAAGCGGTTAAGAGCGCTTCGCTTAAATCAAAAAATGCAGGATACTATAAGTTGTTAGATAATCCGCGCACGGGAAAACCGTTTTCCGTCGGCGATCATGTAAAAAAGAACGAGCTTATTCTCTATCTGGACAATCCCGAATTTGAAAGCAATATCAAAATTAAGTCGAGAAAGCTGGAGCTTGAAACCACAAAACTCGAATATGAAAAACAGCGTTCTCTATACGATAAGGGCGGTGTAACCTACCGCGAGCTCAAAGACGCTGAAAGATCGAGCATAGACGCCGAGTATAATTATGAATACGCCATAAATCAGCTGTCCGCGCTTAAGACAAGGGCTCCTTTTGAAGGAACAATCGTGAGCCTGCCCTACTATACTCCGGGAACAGAAGTGGAATCGGGACAGAAACTCGCGGAGGTTATGAACTACAAAGCCCTTTATCTCGAGCTTAATATTCCCGGAAGGGATTTTGACCGCATAGAAACCGAACAAAGGGTTCACGTCACACACTATACTCTCCCTGACGACACACTCTATGGAAAAGTTACACAAAAAGCCCCGACTATAAATCCGGAAACAAGATCCTTTTTGGCGAGGGTGCTCATCGATAATCAGGAGCTTCTCTTCAGACCGGGCATGTTCGTTAAATCGGGGATCGTTGTCGCGGGGAAGGACAGCGCCATAGTGATTCCGAAAGATATTATCCAGATAAAGGGAAGAGGGAAAACTGTCTTTATTGTGCTTAAGGGCGCGGCTAATGAAAGAATCATTGAAACCGGTATTGAAAACCCGGACAGCGTTGAAGTCACCGACGGGCTGGATCTTAACGACCGCCTTATAGTAAAGGGATTTGAAACACTTAAGCACCGTTCCAAGGTAAAGGTGCTGAGATAAAGTGGCAGCGCCGCGCAGTCCGATTGAATCGGCATTTATAAAGTTGCCGCGCCGCACGCTTAAATTAACTTCGACAAGGCCGAGCCGAAGGCCGGCTGTTTAAATCAGTAATTTCAGCTATAGAAAGAATACGGATAAAATGGAGAAAATTTCCAGATTTTCAGTCAACCAGCCTGTAACCGTTATGATGTTCGTTTTCGCGATTATCCTGCTTGGAATAATCTCCTTTCAGCGCCTCGGCATTGAAATCCTTCCCGATCTTAACAACCCGAGCCTATTTATCGAATTGGAAGCGGGAGAACGCCCCCCCGGGGAGATCGAAAACCTTTTTGTCGAGCAGATTGAATCACTCGCTAGCCGGCAGAGAGGCGTTTCGGATGTCACGTCGAAAATCAAAACCGGATCCGCCCTTATAACAGTTCAATATGGCTGGAATACCGATATGGACGAGGCCTTCCTCGATCTGCAGAAGACGGTAACCGATCTCGGCCAGCAGATCGATGTCGACAATCTCTCCATCTCCCAATATGACCCTAATGCACAGCCCGTGATGACGTTAGCGCTGGGCCACTCCGGGATCGATGATATGAACGACTTAAGACTTATAGCTGAAAATTATATCCAGAACGAACTGATCCGCATCGATGGAATCGCGGAAGTAAAAATATCGGGGGAAGAGGAAAAAGAGGTTGTGATAGAAACAGACCGCTACCTCCTCGACGCCTTCGGAATCACAACATCCGATATATCAACCAAGATACAGAGCTTCAATCAGAATATATCGGGGGGCTCGGTGGTGGAAATGGGGCTGAAGTATGTAATCAAAGGCGTCAGTATCTTTGACTCGATAGATGATATTAAGAATCTGATAATCACCTACAAAGAGCCCCGGCAATCTTCTTCGGCAGAGGACCAGCAGCAGAGCGAATCCACTCCGGTCTATCTGAGAGACGTGGCAAATGTAACAGAAAGAAATAAAGACCCTGAAAATATTGTTCACCTCAACGGCAGAAGATGTATCGGGCTCGGCATATATAAAGAAACAAAGTTTAATACTGTTGAAGCCGCGAAATTGCTTTCCGACAGGCTCGTTGGAATCAGGAAGGCTCTGCCCGGTTATACCCTAGATGTAATCGACAATCAGGCGGACTATGTTAACTCGGCAATAAATGAGGTTAAGCAGTCGGCCCTTATCGGGATATTCTTAGCCGTTATTGTTCTTTTTGTATTCTTAAGACGGCTTGGAGCCACGGCCATAATCAGCGCCTCGATCCCCATTTCTATTATAGCGACATTTACACTCATGTATTTTAAGGGGCTGACTCTCAATATCATGACACTTGGGGGACTTGCCCTGGGCGCCGGGATGCTGGTGGACAACTCCATTGTAGTAGTGGAAAGTATAGTAAGAAATATCGAGTCGGGAATGGGGATAAAGGAAGCGGCTGTCCGGGGCACAGCTCAGGTAAGCGGCGCTATTACTGCGGCGACAATAACAACTATTATTGTATTTCTTCCTATCGTGTACATTCATGGAGTAGCCGGGGAACTCTTTAAAGATCAGGCGCTGACTGTCGCCTTCTCGCTTATTTCCTCATTAGTAGTAGCAATCCTGGTTATCCCGATGCTCAGCGTAAGAACACTTAAGGCCAAACCGGCTGCTACTGTAAACCCTGAAGAAAGATTTATAAAATACGGAGAATTTCTCGCCCGAATCCTCAAAAAACGCTGGACTGTAATCGTCGGCGCCGCGCTTCTTGTCGCC
>DAOWMJ010000086.1 GCA_030643145.1 Candidatus Latescibacterota bacterium
AAAGTTAATATTCTTCCCTTTTATGTAACCATAATTGACGAGCTTGCCGATATTATGATTTCATCGGGCAACGAGATTTATCCTGCAATTACACGGCTGGCACAAATGGCGCGTGCTGTGGGGATACATCTGATTTTCGCGACGCAAAGGCCTTCAGTCGATGTTGTTACCGGACTGATAAAGGCCAATTTCCCCTCCAGAATTGCCTTTCAGGTTACATCGAAAACCGATTCGCGCACGATACTGGATGCTAATGGCGCGGAGAAACTCCTGGGGAATGGAGATATGCTCTATTTGCCGAAAAATCTTCCCGCGCCGGTCAGGCTTCAGGGGGCATTCATTTCTGAGAAAGACGCAAAGAAGACGGCTGATTACTGGAGGGTTTTTCATGGAGAGAATGATAAGATTGACCTTTCCGTGATTAAGAACAAAAACGAGGTTGGGATTACCGATTGTGATGACGATATGTTTGAAGAGGCCAGGGAGCTTGTGATTACTCATCAGCAGGGCTCGATCTCTCTTATTCAGCGGCGATTGAGGGTTGGATACGCGAGGGCCGCGAGATTGATAGATATGCTCGAACAGTCGGGTGTGGTCGGCCCTTACGAGGGGAGTAAGGCTAGACAAGTACTTGTGAACAGAGAAGAGTATGGAGAGAATGGATAAATCAACTGGTATTCCCTCCTTTTTCTTTTTTAATTTGGGATGTCCCAAGAATATAGTAGACGCTCAGCGTGTGGCGGACAGGCTTATCCAGACAGGGTTTAAGGAGGAATTAGAAGCTGAAAAGGCTGACCTGATTGTATTGACGACCTGCGCCTTTATTCAAGAGGCGGAGCGGGAAACAGTTGATGAAATACTAAGGATCGGGGCGGCAATAAGTGAGGAACAGGTATTTGCCGTACTTGGCTGTCTTGTTTCCAGAGAAGGGGACAAGCTCACTGAGCTTTTCCCGGAAGTTGATCTTTTTCTTCCCGTTGCCGATATGGAAAAACTGCCGGAAAGATTGAACAGGGAAGGTTTGCTGAAAAGTTTTAACTTTAAGGATTTTGGCTGTCAGAGTGAAGCGATAGATAAAAAACTCTTTACACCGGGACACATTGCCTATCTCAAAATTGCCGAGGGGTGTTCAAATAATTGCGCCTATTGTTTGATTCCTCAGATCAGGGGTTCTCTTTCAAGCCGGAAGAAGAATGAAATACTTATTGAAGCCTCCGGGCTTAGCGAGCGGGGGGTTAGAGAGCTTGTCGTGATAGCGCAGGATACGGGTGTTTGGGGAGATGATTTGGATGGTGAAGGTGAGCTTTGCGATCTCCTTGAGGATATATCCTCGGCGGTCGATTCGGAATGGATCAGGCTGATGTATCTTCATCCGGCTCACATTAATATAGACGAGCTGGTAAGGATTTTATCTGAGGGGATGATTATTCCATATCTGGACATTCCGATTCAGCATGTCTCAGACAGAATTCTAACGTCAATGGGCAGGGGATACGGGAAAAATTATCTGGAACGATTGTTTGACAGATTAAGAATGGAAATAAGCAACCTTGTGCTTAGAACAACCGTTATGGTGGGATTCCCGGGTGAAACGGATGAGGAGTTCAATGAACTTGTTGATTTTCTTGAACGCTATGAACTTGATCATGTAGGAACATTCGGTTTTTCTCCCGAAGAAGGGACAAGGGCGTACAAATATAACGGGATAGTGGACAGTGGGACCATTATAAGCCGAAGAGAAATGATAAGCGATATTCAGATGGATATTTCTCACGCGCGTCTTGCCAAGAGAACCGGAACGATCGAAAAGGTGTTGGTTGATGAAATAATTGATTCTTCGCAGAGTCCGGCTGATGGGGTTTGGGGCGAGGGTAGATTCTTTGGGCAGACTTACCAGATTGACGGGGTTGTTTTCCTGTCGGGAAAGCGGATGGAACCGGGCAAATTTGTTGATGTTTATATAGATAAGGCTGAAGCATACGATCTGTTCGGCAGTGTAAAGTAATATTTTTGTTGACATTTTAGTATGGATATCGATTATAAAAGGTGTTAAGTTGTTCAGGTATGCGTCGAAAATCATGATATATGATGGAGGTCATGTGTGAGGTTCTTTAGAAAATACGGCAAGTTGCATAAAATTATAGATATTGTGATTATAGTTTTTCTTTTTTCTTCTTTATCAGCTTCGAGCGCTCCACAGAAAACGGGCGAACGCATATATTCAAACTTTGAATTGCTTAACAATATTTCGATTACCGCGATAGATGAAATTCTCGCGAATATGCCCTCCCTGGAGAATGAAAAACGTATTCTCCTGATTAAAAGCAGGGGTGTTGGAGAAATTGATTTTGTATTTGAAAATGCTCTTCTCGACCGGACAATCGACGCGGGGATGGATGTTTACCGCAAAGAGAAGGCTGAAACAGATTCGACGCAAACAGTTCAGTCCGGTTACGAATTGAATTACCAAGTACTGCGAATGTCATTAAAATATACGGATATAAGCAGAAGCTGGTGGATAGGCGCCAAAGAGGTGGAAAGATGGTTACAAATACACCTTTTTGTTCAACTTGTTGATATCGAGTCAGGGGATATAATATGGATAGGCGAAACGGAAAAAGAATTTAATGATGTGATTCCATATTCATTTCTTGATAAAGTGGAAGATGAAAATTACGCCTTTACAAAACCTGAAAGAAAAGAATTTTCTATGAGCAAGCTGGTACAGCCGATTGTTGTAACCGGTATTGTAGCAGGGCTCGTTTCTCTATTTTTCTCCAATCAATCCGATGAGTAGCACGGATATGGTGCGTAACATTATTTTCAAATTGACATTATCAATCCTGGCAGTCTGCCTGATTTTTGTTTCCTGCGGACAGGAGCCGATTCTTAAAAGAGTTGAAAAGGAATTTGAGGACGGAAATTTTAGGCAGGCGGTTTTCCTGGTTAGGCATCATCTCAGGAGAGGCGGCGCGCGGAATCCTCGATTGTTATTTATCGCGGCAGAGTCTTTACTTAAATTAGGAATTGAGGGGGACGCGGAAAACTATTTCGAGGAAATCTGCGGCTCCGATTCTACTTGGGCGCCGAAAATAGCTTCGATCCTGCAGGGCAAAGCCATTGAATATATGAATAGAGGAGCTAACACAGGCGGCAGGAGATTTATTGTTCAGGCTGTCAATTACGATTCTAATATTTCTTTTGGAGAATATGATCTCGAAGCGGGTAAATTGCTGATGGAGAAAAGAGATTTTAAAGAGTCGATCATCTTTCTTAATCGATATCTGAGTAATTATCCGGATTCATCCGGAGCTGCCGAGGCTATGATTAATCTCGGGGACGTCTATAAAGAGGCTGGACAGAATCGAAAGGCGATTGATATTTACAGGCTTCTTATTAAAAAGTATCCAGTCAGCCGTTTTGTTTCGACCGCCAGCTGGAATTATGAGAATCTTTCGATAGAGGAAGCCGCGAAGGCAATTGAGGGAGGCGAGCTGGATGTAGCTGAAAATATGCTTGTTCACATGATAAAATCATCTGTGAACACGCATAATCTTATCCAGGGGTATTTTATGATGGGAGAAATATATTCAAAGCAGATGTTTATCCAGAAATCAATTGATTGTTATGAAGAAGTATTAAAACTGAATCTTTGGTCGAGTGGAAGATATTCCGAGAGAGCGAAAGAAAGGATTGAGGAACTTGAAGAATCGAAGTAATAAACAGCGGATATATCATCTTCTGCCTTTTATTTTTGCTTTTATGGTTTCCTGCGGGGGTCCTTACAAGACGATAACGGTAAATCAGCCGTCGAGAAAACTCGAAATAGCAGATGATTTATTCGCCAACGGGAATTACGATGACGCCGCGCTTGAGTATAAAGACTACTTAGCTATCTTCGCAGGAGATGAGCGTTGTGATTACGCTCAGTTTAATTTGGCGGAATGCTATAGAATGAATGAGGAATACCCTCTGGCGGCTGTGGAATACAGAGTTCTCATCAACGATTACGGGTACAGCGAATATGTCGACGATGCTTTTTTTATTGAAGGTTTATGCTTTTTCAAGCAATCGAGCAGGATTGAAAAGGATCAAACCAAGACCTTTGAGGCGAAGAGCAGGATCGCGCGCTTTTTACGTCTTTTCCCCAACAGTCCGAGACGAGAGGAAGCGCAGAAACTGCTTGAAGAAATCAACAGTAAGCTTGCAAAAAAGAAATTTATGAGCGCGAAAATGTATTATTCACTCAAGCATTACAACGCCGCACTATTATATTTTTCAAGAACAATTGATCTATATGAAGGTACAATTGAAGCGGCAAAAAGCCACTATTTCAAAGGAAAAATCTTTGAAAAAAGAAAGAATATTGAAGAAGCCATTGATGAATATAAAAAGGTTATTTCATTCGGGGGCGATATTCAGGAGAAGAGCGATGCTCAAAGTTCTCTTAACGAGTTGTTGAAAAGGGTAGTCGATGAGGGGTAAAGAAAAGATAGGCTTATTCGGAGGGTCGTTCGACCCGATTCATACCGGTCATCTGATTCTGGCTCAGAGGGCTTTGGATTTCGTTGGTCTGGATCGTGTTTATTTTATTCCAACGGCTATGCCCCCTCACAAAAATGCCGGGGTTCTCAGCGAATATGCCTTGCGAAAGAGGATGGTTCAACTCGCGATCGAGGATAATGAAAAATTTGAAATATCCCTTTTTGAAGAAAAAGAAGAAACATCTTTCACCTATGAATCGATCCTTTTTTTTAAAGAAAAGGGTTATGACAGAGAACATTTGCATCTGCTTGTCGGAAGTGATTCCGTTGCTGATATTCCGGACTGGAAAAAGCCGGGGGTAATTTTTGATAACGCGACAATTATTTCGATGCAGCGTCCCGGATACTTGGGGCATACTATACCAGAGCAGGCGGCCGTGATTGTTCTTACGGCGGGACGGAATTCAATTTCTTCAAGCGAAATTAGAAAATTAGTTGGTCAGGGAGCTTCAATTCGTTATCTCGTCCCCCGAAAGGTCGAGTTCTTTATTACAAGAAAATCTTTATACAAACAGGGTTGATTGTATTATGAATCTTATCCTTGTAGATGGCCACGCTATCGCGTACAGATCTTATTACGCTTTTATCAGGAATCCGTTGACTAATTCCAGAGGAGAAAACACCAGCGCGTTATATGGGTTTACCAGGGTTCTGATGCAGATATTAAAAGGGTATAACCCCGAATATCTGGCTGTGGTTTTCGATAGCGACAAGCCTACCGGACGGCATAAAATCTTTCCGGAATACAAAGCTAACCGTGAGAAAATGCCCGAGGACCTGGCGAGGCAGATACCTCTGCTTCATGACCTTGTTAAGGCGTTTGGAATATTTGTCTGCGCGATTTCCGGATATGAAGCAGATGATATTCTTGCTACAATCGCCGGGATTGCTTCCAGGCGTCAGATCGATGTCAAAATTGTAACAGGCGACAAAGACCTCTTCCAAATTCTTTCTGATAGAGTACATTTAATCAGGCCGGGCAAGGGTGTGAATCTGTCCGATCAGGTGGGGCCTGAATACCTGAAAGAGCGGTTCGGGTTAACACCAGCGCAGATAACTGATTTTCTCGCGCTGATGGGTGATAGCGCGGATAATATTCCAGGAGTGAAAGGGATTGGGGAAAAGACAGCTTTAAAATTGCTTGGCGAGTTTGGTTCCCTGGAAAAGATCCTTGATAAAACAGAAGAGATAGAATCGGAACATGTAAGAAATAAGATCGAATCGGGCAGAGAAGACGCCATTTTTTCAAGGAAGCTCGTAGAACTGATAAATGTGCCCGAAAATTTTGAGCTTGAGAAGATGAAAGTTAAAGGCTTTGACGCAGGGGAACTGGCAGAAATGCTTCTCAAACTTGATTTTCATGAAATTGTCCGGGAAATAATTCCGGAGCGTTCCGCCGACCTGAAAAAAAACGATTATTATCTTGTTAAAGAGGAAAACCTGGAAGAGTTTGTCTCATACCTTACTTCGGCCGGCGAGTTTGTTTTTGATGTTGAAACAACATCAATTAATCCGGTAGAGGCACAGCTTGTGGGAATTTCCTTCTGCGCTGAAGAGGGAAAGGCTTTTTTATATTCCTGTACAGGAATCGGGGATTGATTCAGCCGGCGGATTATTTGAGTTCGATAATAAGCGATCCGATGGGATTCCGCTTGAAGAGATTAAAGAAAAACTGCAGCCTCTTTTCCTCGATAAAAGGATAAAAAAGATCGGACACAATATTAAATATGATCTTATGGTTTTAAAGGGCTGCGGCATTGAGGTAAATGGAGTTTCCTTTGACACGATGATAGCATCCTATTGCCTTGATCCATCCAGGAGATCTCATTCTCTTGATAATCTGGCTCTAGAATTTTGCAGGCACAGGATGATCGCGTATAAGGAGCTATTCGAAAAAGATGATAAAAAGAAAGAGATAAGGAAAGTTCCGCTGTCCAAATTGAAAGAGTATGCCTGCGAGGATTCTGATTTCACCTTTCGGCTTAAGAATATTTTTGGTGAGCTCCTTTCCGGTTCCGGGCACGAGATGCTCTTTAGGGAAATCGAAATGCCTTTGCTTTTTGTTTTGATGAAGATGGAACTTGCGGGAGTTGCGATAGACAGGCCGCGGCTTCTGCGCTTATCCGGCGAAATATCAGAGAAGCTTAAGGAAATTCGTAAAAAGATTTATAAATACGCCGGACTAGAATTCAATATTAATTCGAATAAACAGCTGCAACATATTCTTTTTGAAAAACTCGAACTTCCGGTAATAAAAAAAACAAAGACGGGGTATTCAACCGATATGGAGGTGCTTACGGAGCTTTCCGGCAAGCATTCGATTGTTCCGTATATTATTGATTACCGCCAGTTTTCCAAATTGGCAAATACATATATAGATTCTTTGCCCTTACTTGTTAGCAAAAAGACACATAGGATTCATACTTCCTTTAATCAAACGGTCACTTCAACGGGAAGATTATCCTCGAGCAACCCGAATTTACAGAATATTCCGATACGCTCAGAGATTGGAAAGAAGATAAGAAGCGCTTTTGTGCCGCGTGAAGGAAACCTGCTGATGGACGCTGATTATTCTCAGGTTGAATTGCGGATACTGGCACATCTCTCCGGCGATCCGAATCTTGTGAAGGCTTTTCGTGATGGCGCGGATGTTCACAGGAGAACAGCGGCTATGATTTATCAGCTCGAAGAGGACGATGTAACGGCGCAGATGCGTTCGGCGGCGAAAACTATCAATTTCGGAGTTATTTACGGTCTCGGGGCAAGAGGCCTTTCAAAACAAATTGGTGTGACTGTAGAGGAGGCGAGAGAATTTATAGAGGGTTATTTTAATAAATACCCCGGAGTAAGGGAGTTTATAGAGGAATGTAAGGAAAAGGCGCGACAGAACGGATATACTGAAACGATGCTGGGAAGAAGGAGGGAGCTGAGGGATATCTCCAGTACAAACGGCAGGCTGCGAAGTTTTTCCGAAAGGATCGCCGTTAACACACCAATTCAGGGAACAGCAGCTGATATGATAAAAGTCGCTATGATAAATATCGACAAAATAGTGTCTGAACAGAATCTCACCAGTAGAATGATCATGCAGGTTCATGACGAACTGGTTTTTGAAATACCCTTTGGGGAAGAAGATATTATGCTTGAGATTGTCAGGACCGGAATGGAATCTGCCCTTGAATTAAAGGTGCCCCTGATAGTAAGCATTGATACGGGGAGGAATTGGCTGGAGGCCCATTAATGAATACCCCTGTAATAGTTGTAACCGGCCCGATTGCTTCCGGCAAGAGTACGGTGGCCGGAATTATAGCCGCTGACGGCGGTTTTCTGCTTGATGCGGATAAGATTGCCAATGGTGTACTTGAAACAGAAAAAGTTAAGGAAAAGGTTCTTCGGGAATTTGGTAGTAGTGTGATTGCCGGCTCAGGTTCGGTTTCAAGAGAAAAACTCGGAGATATCGTCTTTTCGGATCCTGAAAAACTGGGGAGCCTTAACAATATTCTCTATCCTTACATAAAGAAAAAAATAGAAGAAGAAGTCTTGAATATTGTCGGCAAAGTCAGATATATTGTTCTTGATGCGGTGCTTTATTTTCAGTATAAATTTGATTTCAAAGAAGATTTTGTTGTTGTTACAAAGGCGGCTGAAAATGTCAGGATCGAGAGGCTCGTAAGAAGAGATGGAGTAGACGCAGCCGAAGCTGAGAAGAGGGTAGAGGCGCAGAGGCCGCTATATTCCAATTGGGATAAAGGTGATGTGGTAATAAACACCGTTTGCTCAATGAAAGAACTAAAAGCTATTGCGGAAACGGTAAGGAATGATTTTCTTAATAGTAATGCTGATTGAGGGGCGAAGCGGCCTTGCCGCTGACAGATATTGA
>DAOWMJ010000010.1 GCA_030643145.1 Candidatus Latescibacterota bacterium
CGTAATTCTCGATGTTCACATTCCGAAAATTGATGGTTTACAGGTTTGTAGCCACATATCCTCAAATGAAAAGAATTACGATATTCCGGTTGTTATGATGTCGGATGATATTCTGTCAGATTCTGCCATGGAAGGGTTTAAGTGCGGAGCGAAGGAAATAATCAAGAAACCCTTTAGTATAGCTGAAATTGTAGCAAAGACTAAAAACTATCTTCTTCAAGGAGACGAGAAAAGGGTTATTAAAGAAAAAAATCAACTTCTGAAAAATGAACTGCAGAAGGGTAGTGCAGAGTATGATGAAGTTCAAAGGGAGTTAAAGCGGAAAATATTAAATTTGCGCACTCTTTTTGATTTAAGCCAGGATTTGAATAAACTTCGAGAACCTCAGGAACTAATTCATGTGTTGTGTCTGACATTTATCGGACAGCTTGGGATAAGTTCAGTTGCGATATTCAATCCCGAGACTTTGGATACCGGAAAATTGACCTTTGCCGGCGGTACTGGGATACCGGATAATGTTCTGAGGACTTTGAGTTTCTCAAGAGACAGCAAATTGATTGAGTATCTTGTTTCAAATGGGGGAGTTCTTGATCTGGGAGCAAGGGATATCTCCGATGAAGCAACGGAAGAAAAGAAATTTTTATTTGATCTTGGATTTAAATATTGCTTTCTGATGGTTGTTAAATCAAATCTTGTCGGGGTTATTCTCGCCGGGGAAAAGATTAATAATCAGGAATATTCGGAAAATGATCTTGAAATGTTCAGTTTTCTATGTTACTCGGCTGCCAATGGGCTTGCGAACTCTAAATTGTATTCTGAATTGCAGGATACATATCTTTCAACGATTAAGGTTCTTGTATCGACTATTGAGGCCAAAGATCCTTATACAAATGGGCATACTAAAAGGGTAGTGAAATTCGCGAAGCTTCTGGCTGAGAAAGTTGGGCTCAGCAAGGAAGACCAGGAAATCGTGAGTTTTGGCGCGGCTCTTCATGACATTGGCAAACTTGGTGTTTATGAGGATATTCTGAATAAATCGAGTGAACTAACGGAAAAGGAATGGAAGGTAATAAAAAGTCATCCAGAAATCGGCGCAAATATTATCAAGGATATGAAATTTCTTGAGTCAGCCAGTGATCTCGTAAGACATCATCATGAAAGATTGGATGGAAGCGGATATCCGGATGGACTTCGGGGCGAGGAAATTTCGATTGGAGCGAGAATTGTCGCTATCGCGGACAGCTTTGATGCCATGACAAGCAATCGACCTTATAGAAAAGCGCTTTCATATCGAGAGGGTATTAATCAATTGAATAAACAAACCGACAAATTTGATAAAAATATTATTCAACATCTTATCGATTTAATTGAATTAAGGATAATTCACGAATAAATGTAACATTATGAAAAACCGGATGCTACAAATGTCTCAGTGTAAATTTTGTGGGCGTTTTTCTCGGAGGAAGGTAAGTTCCTCTGCTGTTTTATGTTAGTTGTAAATGTTACAGAATAGAATCTCCCAAGTGCAAATGATTATTGCAGTAGAATTGAGCGCGTAGCGGCGGGCAATTCGTTCTTTATATCTTGTAACTCATTCCAGAAGTGGCATTAATGCATACGCGGTTCTTTTTTAAATAATCTGGAACCTATTTTGCGGTGTAGTGGTTAATAGTTGCAGGATAGATAAAAACTTGATGGAGTGCCGATCCGGTGTGGTGATGGTGTGACGTGGTGGGGTTGTCACTCCTTCAAGATTACCGACGGTAGTAGGATTAATCGGAGGATACAGGATTAACCCCTTCAACCTTGATTCCGATAAGATTCACAAGATCATTCCTGAGTGTATTTACATCAAGTTTGCGTTTTAACTTGCCGTCAATAGCGATTGAAACCATTCCGTTTTCCTCACTGACGATAATATTAATAGAATCGGTTTCCTCTGATAGACCAATAGCGGCACGGTGTCTGGTTCCTATCGTTTGACTTAGACGGGGATTTTGAGAAAGAGGGAGAATGCATCCCGCGGCAATGATCCTGCTCCCTTCTATAATCACCGCTCCGTCGTGCAGGGGTGAGTTTGCTGTAAATAGTGTGACGAGGAGGTCGTCCGTTACCTTTGCGTCTAATGGGGTGCCTGTTTCGATAAAGTTCTTCAATCCAATATTTCGTTCGATTGAAATAAGGGCGCCTAGTCCTCTTTCGCTGATTTGAAAACATGCTTTTGCAATTTCATTAATAGTTGTTGATTCTTCAACCTTGAAAAATGGTCTCAGAACAGGGTTTTCTCCAAGTTTTGTAAGCGCCTTGCGCAACTCCGGCTGGAAGAGAATCACAAAGGCTATCAACCATACGGTCTTAAGGCTGCCTAACATCCAGTTAAGGGCGTTTAGATTGAGCCAGCGAGCAATGAGACTCACGATGATAAGTATGAAGAGACCGCCAAACATCTGAATCGCCCTGGTTCCCTTCATTGACAGGTATAGCCTGTAAAATATAAAGGCAACTATGAGAATGTCGAGTATATCGACTATTATGTGAAACTGATAACTGCTCATTGCTTAATTACCTCTCCATTTATTGCGTTCCAAACCTTTATAAAATCGTTTGTTTCTTTAACATCATGCACTCTGATAATATTTACTCCCTGCTGAAGGGATTTTGAAAGTGCCGCCAATCCACCATAAATACGCTTGTCAGGGTCGTGTCCCGTTAATAATCCGATAAAGGATTTGCGTGAATATCCTATTAAAACGGGAAACCCAAGTCCTTTGAAACTTGATAATTCCCGTATGATATCCAGGTTGTCTCCTAATCTTTTACCGAAACCTATCCCGGGGTCAATAATTATTTTATATTTTGATATTCCGCGTTCTATGATTTCCTTTATTTTATTTTTAAGCCATTTAATAATTTCAGTAACCGGATCTGTATAGTATGGGTCATTCTGCATTGTCTCGGGTGTTCCCAACATATGCATAATTATTACAGCGGCGCCTGTTTCTACGGCTACATCAAGCATTTTAGGGTCATGCGTAAGCCCGCTTATATCGTTTATGATCTCCACTCCATTGTCAGCGGCCATACGGGCCACTTCTGATTTTCTCGTATCAATTGAGATTGGAACCGGCAGTTTGTCCGTCAATATTTTTAAAACTGGTTCCACTCGTCTGATTTCTTCCTTGAGCTCTGGACTCTTTGAGCCTGGTCTGCTGGATTCGCCGCCGACATCTATAATAGAAGCGCCTTCTTCTACCATTTCAAAGGCTCTTTCACAGGCTCTTTCAGGGTCGATGTAAAGCCCTCCGTCGCTAAAGCTGTCGGGGGTAATATTCAAGATTCCGGAAAGAAGCGGTCCCTTTGTAAAATCTATGATGTGATCTCGAAGCTGGATTTGACGCGGCACATTCATATAGGTGCGCGCGAGACTCGATATTTCCTTTCCAAGTTCTTCAAGGCCAAATGGCTGAGATGCCAGTTTGCTCTCCAGAGTGAAGAGTTTTCGTTGATCTGAAATGATATAAACAGTTGAAAAGTCAGGGTTTCCGGTAATTACATCTCTGTGTACGGCAGCTTCCTGACCAAGGGACAAAAGTTGCTGCTTTATTATGTTAGCCGCTGGAGGGGACACATTATCTATCTGGATCACCCAGTTTCGAGCTTTCTGACTGATAATTTCAACCCCCTCAACATCCACGCCGGAGGCTATTAGATGTTTTTTGAGGATCGCCGTGTCTCCTGAAGGAAGAAGACGTAAAGTATATTTCATAAAACCTTAATTGAATTGTATTAAATATGGAAACTCAATTGCGTCAGTTATTTTTGTCGGGTTCTTTGTCCAGCTTTGTTTTTTTCCCCCTGCCGGAATAGTTGTTTCCTGTTGTTTTCCCCTCTTCTGAAGTTTGGGGGTTTTCTTCCTGCCCGTCGTTTTCTGCCGCTTTATCTTCATTGACTGATTTGTCTTCGTTCTTTGATTGACCTTTGGAGGATGATTCATCCACGGGGCTCGATTTTTTGTTATTGGCTATTAACTTGTCCAGAGTTCCACCGCCGAGCAGTATCTTGATTTCTTCTCCGTCAAGCGATTCTCTTTCCAGAAGAGCAGTGGCCACTTTATGTAGGTCTTCCTCATGTTCTGTGAGAATTTCTTTAGCCTTTTGATAGCATTCATGTATTATTTTTCTGATTTCATTATCAATTTCCCTCGCAGTTTCTTCACTGAATTCGTTTTTCGAAGTCAGCTGCTTGCCGAGGAAAATATGCTCATCTTGATGATCAAAGGAAATTGGACCAAGTTTATCGCTCATACCCCACCTTGCGACCATCTTTCGGGCGAGACTTGAAGAGCGGCTGATGTCACTCTCAGCCCCTGTTCCAATTCTTCCGATAAAGAGTTCCTCGGCGACTCTTCCACCCATTGATGTTGTAATGATGTCCAACAGATATTCCCTGGAGTGAAACATTATATCATCTTTCGGAAGGAAGAAGGTAAGCCCCCCCGCCTGACCTCGGGGAATTATTGTCACTTTATGCAGAGGGTCGGCATTTTCCACAAATGATCCGACTATAACATGCCCACTTTCATGATAGGCGGATACTTTCCGGGCATCTTCTTTAAAAACATAACTTTTACGCTCCGGCCCCAACCTGACCTTGTCTTTTGCTTCTTCAATATCCTCCATTTCGACTTTATCTTTGTTCAGCCTGGCGGCAAGTAAAGCAGCTTCATTTACAGTGTTTGCCAGGTCCGCTCCAGTCATCCCGGGAGTTCCGCGGGCGATTATTTCAAGGTCTACATTATCTGAAAGTGGAATATCGCGAGTATGTACTTTTAGAATTCCTAATCTTCCTTTGAGATCAGGCATATCAATAATAACTCTTCTGTCGAATCTGCCCGGCCTGAGAAGAGCGGGATCAAGAACGTCAGGTCTGTTTGTAGCGGCAAGAAGTATTACTCCTTCGTTTGTGTTAAATCCATCCATTTCGACAAGGAGCTGATTCAGAGTTTGTTCTCTTTCATCGTGTCCTCCACCGAGGCCTGATCCCCTATGCCGGCCAACGGCATCCAGCTCGTCGATAAAAAGAATGCAGGGAGCGTGTTTTTGTCCTTTTTCGAAGAGATCGCGGACACGGCTAGCGCCAACCCCAACAAACATCTCTACAAAGTCGGACCCGCTCATGCTGAAAAAGGCTGCTTCGGCTTCTCCCGCTACAGCTCTGGCCAACAGAGTCTTGCCGGTTCCGGGTGGGCCGAGAAGAATCACACCCTTTGGTATACGTCCGCCAAGCTTCTGAAATTTTTGAGGGTTTTTGAGGAATTCAATAATTTCCTGCAGTTCTTCCTTTGCTTCTTCCGCTCCCGCGACATCATCAAAAGTCACGTCAGGTTTGTTATTTCCAACCATTTTCGCCTTGCTTTTACCGAATGAAAAGGCTTTGTTTCCCCCGGCTTGCATTTGCCGCATAAAGAAAAACCACAGTACAAAAAGAGCTATAAGAGGAAGGGCGGTAGCTAATGCTTTTACCCAGACACTGCTTCCGGGGAATTCAGCTTCTATGACGGCATTTGGATTTGTCTTCCATATCTTTTCAGGTAAATCTTTATCTTCAGCGGGAAGCACAACTTTAAATTTACTTATCCGGGTTTCATCCGTGGCTGTAGGTAGAATAATCTCGTCAATCAGATTGCCTGTTACTTCAAGTCCTCTTATTTTGATTCTGTCAATATTCCCGCTGTTGATCTCCTGGATGAAAGTTGTATAATTGATCAGGTGTTCATTTCGTACTCCTGAATTGAACAGAAGGTAGGCGAGAAATCCCATGATAAGAATCATAACCCAGAGCGCCATTGAGCGTGATGGTTTTTGATTGCCCGGTCCTGTTCCAGGAGGCATCCATTTATTATCAGGGTTCTTTTTGTTTCCTGTGGGTTTGTTTTCTTTTTTCATTCTATAGGTACCTGCCGCTAAAATAGAAATTCTCCACGGTTATTATCATTTTACTGTGGTAAGATAATCAATAGTAATCCTTTTGTCTATCAGTAAAAGTATAATGTGTATTCTAGTTTTGCCCCACTATCAATTCCGTATTATGATTGATGATTGAACTAAAGAGTTCAAGTTTTTCAACTCCAAATCGTCAAATGCAGCGCTGGCATAGGCAGTGTTACGCTATTTTGCTCTATTGCTATATTCGTTGTCCCTTTTCCTTAGTTTCTTTTTCTATTTTTAACAATTGTCCGGATATTTCTTCCATTTCTCTAAGATCAGGCGTTAATTCTCTTATGAAGGAGAGATGTCTGAAATGCTCCTTGAAATCCAGTCCATACCCAATAACAAATATGTCCGGTATAATAAAGCCGGTATAATCGATAGGTATTTCAACTTCACGTGCTGATGGTTTATCAAGAAGGGTACAGACCTTTACGCTCCTAACTTCAGTATCCAGTAAATTTTTCAACAGTTTTGAGAGGGTGTTCCCGGTGTCGATTATTTCGTCAACTATTATTATATCCTGTCCCCTTATGTCGTTTCGTATAAGATTGTTGATCTCAATTGTCTTACCCCTTTGCAGACCGTCTCTGTAGCTGGAAAGAGTAATAAAATCAATTTCATGAGGAATCGTAAGTGCCCTTACGAGGTCTGCCATGAAAATAAAAGCGCCTTTAAGAAGGGCTATAAACAAGGGAGCAGAGTTCTTATAATCCTCTGATATTTCAAAACCAAGTTCTTTAACTCTCGTCTGTATCTTATCTGAAGAGATGGTATACATTTCGTTTTTTATCTTCCAGCTTGCACACACTGTTGATTTCCCGATCTGTTTTTAAGCAAACCGAGGATATCATTGAATTGATATGATATCCAGAACTTTTTTCTTTCGGAGTAAATTAGGTTAGATATCCTTCTGTTAACCATGGGGTTTGCATTAATTCTGTTTCATCAGTTTTATTCGAATAATTTGTTTTTCTTTTTTAGCTATTCTGGTTTTTTCATCTGTCGCGACTCCAGGCACCCAGATTATTCCCTTTTTGTCTTCAAAAACCGGAATCTGATTCCGTTTGTGCAGGGGAATTTTTTTATCAATCATAATATCGCTTAATTTCTTGTTCCCTTTCATGCCGAAGGGCCTTATCCTGTCACCCGATTTTCTTCCTCTGATTTTAATGGGAAAAGCAATTGAGGACAGATATACCTCATCTTCGGAAGAGAGAAGAGGTAAGTCTTCAGTATAGGGTAGCTGCTCGATTTTTACCGATAAATTCCATGAGGGGAGTTTGTATATGCCTGTTGCCGGCAGTGTTGCCTCAGGGGGATTACCGGGAGGATTCCGCGAATATTTTATAAGGCGCAGGGATCTTTGTTCCAGCCATATTGTTATTCCATGCGGAAAATTGATGCTTTTCCCCGGTTGCCCCGTGTGGAGGAGGGCTTTTACAGAGTCGAAGTGACATTTTTCGATATCCTGAAATATTCCGAAGCGTCTTTTCAGGGCGGTATCAACGAGAAGATAGATTTCAAAATCGCTTAACCGATCAAGTTTGTCTAAAGGAATATTAACACAATTATCTTCTCCGTGTTCTTCCAGGATCTTCTCAATTCTTGAGCTGATTGTTTCCCATACTTCAGAGATGTTGTCCCCGAGCCTGATGAGGGCTTTGTCTATAGCGGGGTTGAACTCACTTTTCAGTATTGGGAGCAGTTTGTTTCTGATCCTGTTGCGGAGGTATCTATTTTCCAGATTGCTTTTATCTGTCGCGTATCTGATCTCGCGATTTTTAAGAAACCGCACAAGATCTTCACCTTTACAGCAAATAACAGGTCTTATAAAGATGTCGCGCCGGGTTGGTATTCCCATTAAACCCCGCAAACCTGAACCTCTGATAATATGATGCAGAATTGTTTCAACTTGATCATCCAGGTTGTGCCCAAGAGCTACGAGAGGGGCTTTAAACTCTGCGGCGCTCTGTTCAAGGAATTCATATCTAAGGATTCGCGCGGTTTCTTCAAGACCTTTTCCCTTTCTTACAGCCGCGGCGGGAACATCCTTTGAAGCTGTAACAAGGGGGATATTGAGCTTTACGCAATATTTTGTGACCAGGGTTTGTTCTTCTTTTGATTCAGGCCTAATCCCGTGATTTAGATGTGCCGCTCCCAGTGTAATATTCAGTTTGTCTGTCAAATTGTGAAGAATTGTCAACATAGCCATCGAATCCGGCCCCCCGGATATGGCGGCTATTACACGGCTTCCGGATTTGATCAATTCATTTTTTCTAATCCATTTTTCAACTTCAAGGATACAATTCATAAGATTTTTGACGGGAAAGAGCAAAAAGCACAGTAAAATAATTGGTAGCGGTGCAGGGACTTGAACCCCGGACACGAGGATTATGATTCCTCTGCTCTAACCAACTGAGCTACACCGCCAAACATTAAAAAATAGTAAAGCAAAATAAGCTAAAGTCAAGTGAAAAGAAATTGGAAAGATATTTTTTCTTCCCTCTATGGTAAAGGTTTGTTATAGATAGGCTATGTGTACACGATATTATCCCGCGAAATCGCTCACTACATATTAACGGTTAAGGCTGGTGAAATTAAGTAGTGGGGCAATTGTTAGAGGCAGGGAGAAAAAAATGAAATTCTATACATCGGATGATGTTGACCGTTCTGTTCTTGAAGGTAGAAATATAGTTGTTCTGGGATATGGTAATCAGGGGCGTCCCCAGGCTTTAAATCTGAGAGAAAGTGGTCTCAACCCGACGATTGCCGCTAGAAGGGGTGGGAGAAGCTGGCAGAGGGCTTTTGAAGATCGATTTCGCGTTGTAACATTGGAAGAAGGAGCAAAAGAAGCTAATATACTTATCTTTCTCATACCCGATGAAATACAAAGAGATGTTTTTACAAATCAGATAAATGGTAATCTTAAAAATGGTTCTGTTATCTGTTTTGCTCATGGGTTTGCTGTCGCGTTTGGAGAGATAGAAACCAATGATTATGTGCTCACTCTGGTGGCTCCAAAGGGGCAGGGTGAAAGAGTTCGGGAATCCTATATTGAAGGAAGCGGGCTTCCATGCCTTGTAGGTGTGGAAAATGATCTCTACGGGGATGGAATGGAGGTGGCGCTGGCCATCGCCGATGGACTCGGATGTCTTCGGATAGGAGCGTTTGAAACAACATTCAGAGAAGAAGCCATAAGCGATATTTTCGGTGAGCAGGCTGTCCTGTGTGGTGGGGTTACAGCGCTTGTCAAAAGCGCGTTTGATACGCTTGTAAAGAAAGGCTTCAGTCCCGAAATAGCGTATTTTGAGTGTATGCATGAATTGAAGATTATTGTTGATATATTTTCCCGTGTCGGATTCTCGGAAATGAGAAAACTTATCAGCTCGACTGCAGCGTACGGGGGGTTGCGTTACGGCGAAGCGCTGATTGATGAGGAAATGGGAAACAAGATGGAGAAACTTTTCGAATTTATTGATAGCGGCGGGTTTGCTCGGGACTGGTTGAAGAAATCTTCCGGCAAAGATAATTTCCTTGAAAAACTTTGTGAGAAAGAGAATGAGTTATTAATCGAGAAAGTTGGCAAGAAGATAAGAAATTTGTTTCCGGGGAACAAATAAAGATGCTATATGTATAGTATAAAAAAAGACGCAGATCTTAATGTGAGTCTGGAAATAAGGAATAAGCAAAGGGGGAAAGAATGAATCAGTTTACGAAGATAACCATTTTAGCGTTAGCAGTTATTCTGGTTGTTGGAACAGGATGCGATAAGGGATCTGATAAGTCTGAGAAGAAGAGTGAGGATAGTTTTCGTATTCCCGATTCTCTTCTTACTCCAAAGGATCGTTTCCAACTTGTTCTTGATGAATATCATCCGATAAAGGGTGGGGTGATGGCTAACAGGGATATTTCACTTCATTATCCTGCCAGCGGGATATATAGATTTATATCCAATAAAATGTTTAGTATTGCCTTTGACAGTTATAATATAATCGAGGAGAAGATAGGCCGTCCTACTCAGGGTAAGATTGTATGTATTGGAGCAAAGGATATGGATGAACACAAATTTCTCACTAGAAAGGAATGGTGGTATTACGGTGTTATCAAAGGTGATACAATCTATTTTGAACCCTACGACATAATGTTGAAAAGAAAGAGCAGGGAATCAGGACAGACGATTGCTCAAATAGCGTTTCTTCAGAAATTCGCGCAGATGGCGCTCCGGGAAAAATCCGGTGACAAAATCCCGCGCTGGCTTAGGGAATCGGCAGCGTCTTATTTCGCACATGAGGGTTCTGTTCTTAAAGAGCAGGCGGCTCAGTTCAGGGAAGACTATCTTGATTTTAAACCCACGGTAGATGAATTGAATAGTTATCTTGAAATTGCTCAGGAAATGGCGCTTACCAGAATTTCATTCTATATAGCTTATCAGATGTTTGAGAATCTCCTTGATTTATACTCGATTGAAGAAATTCTGATTTTCACGGAAAAATTGGGAGAAGGTAGCTCGTTGGATAAAGGATCAATTGAGGTTTTCGGCATCGATTATAAAGCTCTAATAAAAGAAATAAGTGATTATCAGGCTGTACCTGAAGCCAGTTGGAAAATGTAGAACTATGGCGGACAGTGAGAATCATATCAGGGTAAGGTTTGCTCCGAGCCCCACGGGGCATCTGCACGTAGGAGGCGCGAGAACCGCACTCTATAACTATCTCTATGCTCGAAAAACAGGCGGCAAATTTATACTCAGAATTGAAGATACCGATGCTAAGAGATCAACTGTCGAATCCTATAAAGGAATAATTGAGTCGATGGAGTGGTTGGGGCTCAATTGGGATGAAGGGCCTTTGCGCGGAGGCGATTTTGGACCATATACACAGTCGGGAAGAAGTGTGCTATATCACAATGAAGCCCAAAAACTCATCGATGGAGAAAAGGCTTATTATTGTTTCTGTACACCGGAGAGACTCGAAACGATGAGATTTGAGATGGAGGAAAAGAAGCTACCCCCTAAATATGACGGCAGGTGCGAGGGACTTTCAGAGGTTGAGGTTGCTGAAAGACTTTCAAAAGGAGTTCCGCATGTTGTTCGTTTTAAAATGCCTCATGAAGGGAGTGTATTTTTCCGAGATATTGTTCGTGGAGAGTTCAGCTTTGAAAACGGGAAGCTGGATGATTTTGTATTGATAAAGTCGGATGGAAGGCCGACCTATAATTTTGCCGTTGTTGTAGACGATGCCCATATGAAAATTTCACACATAATAAGAGGGGATGATCACCTCTCAAATACTCCCAGGCAGGTGCATCTCTATCGTACGTTGGGGTATAATATGCCGAAATTTGCCCACCTTCCGATGATCCTCGGAAGTGATCATTCCCGGTTGAGCAAGCGGCACGGCGCAACATCAATAGCTTACTACAGGAATCGGCATTATCTCGCCGATGGATTATTGAACTACCTGGCGCTTCTCGGCTGGTCCTTTGACGGGAAAAAAGAACTATTCACCCGTAAAGCGCTTATTGAAAAATTTTCTCTTAAGAAAATTTCAAAGAATCCGGCGATATTTGATAATAGCAAGATGGAATGGATTAATTCGGAGCATCTTAAAGAGGTTTCTCTTGCCGGTAAAATTTCCTTAGTCCAGGATGTACTTGATGAGGAAGACTTGCTGCCGCCAGAATTTGATGTGGATATCACAAAACCTGTTGATCTTAAGATTGTACCCGACAGAGAAGAAATAAAAGAAACAAAGAGCCATAATTATAAGATGAGTGATAAAGAAATAGAACGTTTGGCTACGATTATTATTGTTCTCGGTAACCGGCTTAAGTTACTGAAAGATGTTCCAGCTATAATTGGCTATTTCTATACCGATGATTACAAGGTGGACGAGGAAGCTGTAAGGATGCATCTCTTAAGAAGTGAAATTCCAAGCCGTATGAACAAATTGGCCGATGAATACCAAAAACTAAGATATTTTGATCGTAAATCGGTGGAAAAAGTGCTCAGAGATCTGGCATTTGATCTTGAAATAGCCGCGGGGGAGCTTATCCATCCGTGCAGGGTGGCTCTGACCGGGAAAATAGTATCTCCCGACATTTTCTGGGTTGTTGTACTTTTGGGTAAAGATAAAAGTGTAGAGAGACTTAGAAAAGCCGCTAAGCTTTATTCCGTTACATAATTCCATAAATGGTATTGCTTTTCTACCGTTAATCTTGTAATTTCCCCTATATTAATGGAGAGTCGTCTAATGGCAGGACAGCTGACTCTGGATCAGCCGATGGAGGTTCGAATCCTCCCTCTCCAGCCATTTTGCTTATTGGCCCCTTAGTCTAGTGGTCAGGACGCATGGTTCTCAGCCATGAATCAGGGGTTCAACTCCCCTAGGGGCTACCAGATAAAAGCCCGGAAGGATTGACAATTTCCCTTTCGGGCTGTTAGTTTCCGGGCGCTCTTTTTACTGAAACGACAAACTGCCGTTTTTATCAAAGGGGGGATCATCCACCTCCAAAGGAGTTTCCAGGGGTTGTAGAACAGCTTACTCCCGATGAGCTGAAAAGAGAAAAACATTTTTCTACTCTGGTTGAATTACAGCGCGGGCATTTAATCTTTGAATCACTCGATCTTACGAGTTCCTCAAATTCATTTCCGCATTTTGTGCAGACAAATTCGTAGATAGGCATTGTTTACCTCGTTTTAATGTCCCGATTAGTAATTTCTTTTTCTTTATCAGTTTTTCGCCGGCCCCCGGCGTCACAAGTTCCGCTCATTCAGGTGGAAATTCCAACGCGTGGCAGTAAAAACTTCATAAGAACAAACCATAGCGCAAAAAATATTAAAATTCCGATACCATTATTCATTTATTCCTCATCTTTTTATTTAACCGTTTGGGGTCCATCTGTAACTCTCTATAATCCTTCTGCTGCTTGTATTACTGTTTTTCAGAGATTCGAGAACAAGCTCGCAAATTCTGTTAGGAAGATTGTCTGAGGGGGTGTAGAATATCTTTCTGTGATCCCTTCGCGATACTACAAGGTTTTCTTCACGCAGAATTCTAAGGTGTTTTGAAATTCTGGCCTGACTGAATCCGGTTATTTTAATAAGAGTGGTAACATTCTTTTCCCCTTCACAGAGAGAGTGGATGATTGCCAGTCGTGTAGGATCAGCAAGGGCCTTAAGACGCTTGGCCATGAACTCGAAAGCTGAAATTTTTTCTTCTTTAGGCAATTTATCTCCTCTGTCATATGAAGATATGGTTATATAAGAATATTGTAAAGGATTTTTAGGAAACTTTTTCATAATACTACGATTGTGCTGAATATATTATCTTTTCGATTGCTTTTATGTACTTATTCTTACAATATCCAGGCTAACTTATTAAAAGCATTGCACTTTTGATCAATTTATGATAATTATCGTACTTATTCATCGGTTGGGAGAGTTGGTATTAGTATATTCCTTTTTATTTCTGACGCGTAAATCGGAGGAAAACACCGAGAGATGAGTTTCCGCAAGATCGGAAAAATATGGAAGAAAATAGGCAAGGTGAAACGATGCTTTCCTATGCTTGCCTCTATCGGCCCTGAATGTGACCCAATAGTCGGGCCGGAGAGTGTGATGGTTGATTTCTGTAATACGTGTAACATGCACTGCTTGTGCTGCTTCAATTATTCTCCTCTAGGCCCATGTCCTTTTAATAAGGAAGAGCGCAAGCGTTCATTTCCTAAAGAAATGTTTATTCGTCTTCTTGACGCCTGTGAATCTCTCGGGGTTGGTACTATCAACCTGGCAGGGTATGGGGAACCTTTAATGCATCCCGACAGTGCGGAACTGATTGAAGAAATTAGAAAACACCATTTAAAGGCAACCATTACGACCAACGGGAGCCTCCTCACTCAATATCCAAAGATAGTTAATATTCTTTCCAGCGCGTTTGTCAGTGTTCATGCGGGTTCTTCCGAGGTTTACACCAGAATGCACCCGGTTGATTCCCCCGGGAACTGGCAACGAGTACTGGATGGATTTAATCTTCTTCATTCGAAATCAATTCCAATTATAATTGCGTATGTTCTATGCAGTGAGAATTATCAGGATATTGGCAATGCTATAGAACTTGCCGCGAAATATGGCGCTGATATTGCGATCCAACCGATACAGCCATTTATACGGAAAGAGGAAGGGGTACTGAAATTTGACCCCGCTAAAAAGGATACATTGCAACTCACGGAGCGGCATTTGGATGAGCTGTTAAGTATGCAGGAAGGACTCAACCGGCTTGCTTACGCGAAGGGAGTCTCTCTTCATGGATTGGATGATTATTTATCTCTTGCTGTTAAAAAACGCGGGGGCGATCCGGATGCCTATGTAAACGATATGATGGGATCATTATATGATCTGCAGCCGTGTTATATCGGCTGGTTTTTTTCACGTGTTCTAATGGATGGATCTGTTATGCCGTGTTGTCAATGTGTAGGAGGGATTACGCTGGGCAGTATAAATAATAAATCATTCTCCGAGATTTGGCGTTCTCCGGAGTATCAACGGTTTCGCACTACAGCTCTTCATGTTCCACTGAGAGAAACAGATATCTGGCAGAATTGTCAGTGTAATATTTGTGGTACGATAACAAGGAACAGAGAAATACACAAAAGGCTGGCTGGCGGCGGTTTTTCTGAAACCATTTTCAAGCTGGCCAGACGCTTTTTCCAGCGTAGGGCAAAGTAAGGCTGAAAGCAAAAAGCTCCTTCTCGCGAACAGATCAAAAGAATAATATATTTGTACACGCATTCGCGTAGTACATGTCTATTGAGTTTAAATCAACCAGTCCGTTTACCGAATATTCTTATAACAAGAAGCAGTGTGCAGGTAGAAAGAACAAGAGAAAGCGCGATTGGAACACCGAGGGCGACCAACAAATAACCGGTTACAAGTGATACCACCCCTACGGTAAGGGCGTAGGGAAGCTGGGTTTTTACGTGGTCCACGTGATCTGCGCCGGAGGCCATTGATGACATTATTGTCGTATCCGAAATCGGCGAACAGTGATCCCCGAAGATGGCCCCGGAGAGGATGGCGGCGATTGAGGAGAAAAGTATATGATCAAATTCAGGCCCTTCCAGTCCGGCTATTTTAGCGGTTCCAAAAGCCATGGGGATAACTATGGGAGTCAGAATAGACAGTGTTCCCCATGATGTTCCTGTCGAAAATGAAATCCCCATTGCCAGAAGAAAGACAAACATGGGAAGATATTGTATGGATAGAACCTCAGAAAGGTTATGAACCAGGTAGTCTGCTGTATGAAGCTCGGAGCAGATTTTACCGATACACCAAGCGAGAACGAGTATAAATATTGCTGGCATCATTGATTTGATACCGTTGATAAGGGCTTCCATCGTTTCGTCAAGTGTTAAAAGTCTCTGTGCCAGGGCGAGAATTGACGCGACAATACAACCGGAAAAAGAACCCCATAACAGGGCTGTGAATGAATTCGATTCTTTGATTGCTTCAAAGATGCTGCTCGAAGCTGCTCCCGCTTCGGCAAGGGATGTTTTTCCAGTCCAGACCAGGCCGATAAATGAAACCGCAATGACAGTTGCTATAGGGATAATACCGTTGGCGAAATGGGGGCGCGCCTTTTTCGCCATGGCAACACTTTCAGAATCTATTGTTGAAGCAGGTTGAGCGGTATCGCTGTTCACCTTTCCGGTTTTTCTCGCTCTGGATTCCGCTTTGTACATAAGGGAATAATCTCTTCCAGTGAATATAAGGAAAAGTACGAACAAAAGGGTAAGAATCGGGTAGAAACTGTATGGAAGAGACGCTATAAATGTTGTCAGAGGATTTCTGTCTATCCCTATGGAGTTAAAGGCCTGGCCAAGAAGCGATATCTGAAAACCTATCCAGCTGGTAATAACGGCCAGGCATGTGATAGGCGCTGCGGTTGAATCCACTATATAAGAGAGTTTCTCTCTTGATATTTTCAGCTTATCGGTAAGGGGACGAGTTGAATTTCCAACTACAAGTGTGTTTGTATAATCATCGAAAAAGATCACAATTCCCATAAGCCAGACTGTAAACTGGCCGCGCTTAGGGGTGGTCGCGAGTTTTGAAAGGGTGTTTACTATTCCGCGCATTCCACCCATCCGGGTTATAATCCCGACCATACCTCCAAGAAGCAGGGTAAATATAATTATCGAGATATGGTCAATTCCTTCTGCAGAACCGGCAAGTGTATGCGGTATGTAATGACTGACAACATCAAAAAGTGAAGAGAGTGGCCTGTATCCGGAGAGGATAAAGGACCCGATCCAGACGCCGGCAAAGAGAGCAATTACGACTTGCCTGAAGGCAAGCGCGAAGATAATGGCAATTATCGGGGGAATGATAGAGAGAAGACCGTTTATAGTGAATAGTTCAAGTTTTATACTTTTAATGCCGTCAGTGATTTCAAGTTTGTGATTGCCGGCCTCTTTTACTTCAAGATTAATCCCCCGCTCCGCAAGCGCTGAACAGGAAGTTCTCGATATTACCGAACCGTCGAGAAGGATTGTGAGGCTATCGTTTTCCGGGAATCCGCTGTCAGCCATACATGATGAAATATCATAGTAAAGAGGAATGTCTTCGAGTGTTACAATCCTGTTGGTATCTTTGGCGGATGCCGTGGAACAAAACAGCAGTATCATAAAAAAGATAAAATAGAGGGTCGATACTTTAATTATATTCTTGAACGATTTTCTAATTGAAATTCCTCTTCTTTCTTCATACCTTCAAGCTTTTTACAAAACGATATCCTGTGCTTTCCGATGCCGAAAATCTGCAACACTCCCGTATGTCAGAGTTTTATGTAATTTATAACTATATCAGGGCTTAAATGAGTTGTCAATTTACAAAGGTGATTTCAGTGGGAATAGGGATAGACAAGGTGATCCAATATTTTGCTTAAGGAAACTTCTTTGTTTTAGGAAAACCGAAAAATCACTTTCATCTTAAGCATATCCGAAATGGCGCAAGAAATATCTTGACTCTCGCTCCGGTAACAAAATACTATTATGACTACAAAAGCTAATGAGGAATCAGGAACAATTCAGGGTTGATGTGAGAGGGAGGTTGGGATGATTTCCAGAATTCTATCAGGTGCTGTTGTTGGGATTGACGGGTACGAAGTGATGGTTGAGATAGACCTTGCCAGGGGGCTTCCTTCCTTTACAATTGTGGGTCTTCCGAATGCCGCGGTAAGAGAGAGCCGTGAACGGGTAACCTCGGCTGTCAGAAATAGTGGGTTCAAGTTTCCCCTAAAAAGGGTGATAGTAAATCTTGCTCCGGCGGATATAAGAAAAGAAGGAGCGGCATTTGATCTCCCAATAGCTGTTGGTATTATTCTCGCGAGTGGCCAAATATCCAACCGTCTTAGAGAAAAGAGTATTTTCCTTGGGGAACTTGCTCTGGATGGCGAGTTGAAACCGGTAAGAGGGGTGTTGCCGATTGTGTGGAACGCGAAGAAAATGGGTTATCGGTATGTTGTCCTTCCTGAAGCAAATTTCAAGGAAGCGGCGGCCATTAGAGGGATCAGAATTGCCCCGTGCTCTAATCTTAGAGAAGCGCTGGGAGCATTGAGCGGGGATTTCCAAATGATAAATTCCCCCGGGCCTGAAGGAATGGAGAGAGGAGTTTATGAACTTGATTATTCCCAGGTTATAGGTCAGGAGGCAGCCAAGAGGGCGCTGGAGATTGCGGCTGCCGGGGGGCACAATCTCCTTATGGTCGGTCCGCCCGGATCGGGAAAAACGATGTTAGCATACAGATTCCCCGGTATAATCCCCCCATTTGAAGAGGATGAAGCTCTTGAAAACGCCAGAATATTGAGTGTGACGGGGCGTCTTAACGGGGGAATTTTGAGTTTTGAGAGGCCTTTCAGATCTCCCCATCATTCCGCAAGCGATGCCGGTCTTGTCGGCGGAGGAAGACATGTAAGCCCCGGAGAAATTTCACTCGCCCACAACGGGGTGCTTTTTCTCGATGAGCTGAGTGAATTCCGCAGAAATGTTCTCGAGACTTTAAGACAGCCTATCGAAGATGGGAAAATTGAAATCTCAAGGGCAAACGCAACAGTTATATTCCCGGCAAAATTTCAGCTCATAGCCGCTATGAATCCGTGTCCATGCGGTTATTACGGAAGCGGAACAGGAAATTGCAGTTGTACACCCACACAGATCAGAAGATATCGTTCAAGGATATCCGGCCCTATACTGGATCGAATTGCTATTCATATTATGGTCAGGCCGGTTGAACCGGTGAGACTTGAAGAGGGGGGTAGGGGTACGAGGCAAACTTCCTTTGAAATAAGAAAGAATGTTCTCGCTTCATACAGGCTACAGAGGAAGAGGTACAGTGGTTTGCCGAATATAAGAAGAAATTCCGATATATCACTTTCAATGATTGAAAATTTTTGTCCACTCGATAAAGGAGC